>JBKHAU010000374.1:0-3321 GCA_046542725.1 Opitutales bacterium | reverse complement strand
GAGGTTGTCGAATTTCGACTTCGTGACGGAGTCGTTCACGTTGATCGCAGGGACGAGCAGAGTACCCGCCTTGAAACGCTCGTAGAGGCGATGAACGCCGGTGGTGGTTTCCTCCGAGACGCCCTTCCAGTCCTTCACGACCTCATGCCAGCGGTTGGGGCGATCGGCGTGGATGCGCTTGAGGAGCTGCTTGATGACCTGCTCCTCCGTCGACTCGCTCTGGGAGTTGACCCACTCGTCACCCTCCTCGAGTTCGTAGCCCTTGTGGATGAGGAGGGTGGCGTCGCCCCCGTCGTAGACGATAAGCTGCGGGCCGGAGCCGTCCGGCCAGGTGAGGGCCTGATCGGTACACCACCAATAGTCCTCCAGGGTCTCGCCCTTCCAGGCAAAGACCGGCACTTCGAGATTTTTCGCGACGTAGGCGGCGGCGTGGTCCTGGGTCGAGAAGATGTTGCACGAGCACCAGCGCACGTCGGCTCCGAGATCCTTGAGGGTCTCGATGAGGACGGCCGTCTGAATCGTCATGTGCAGCGAGCCCATGATGCGCACACCCTTCAGCGGCTGGTCGGGAGCATACTTTTCACGCGTGGCCATGAGGCCGGGCATCTCGTGTTGGGCAATCTCGACCTCTTTGCGACCGAAGTCGGCGAGGGAGATGTCGGCGACCTTGTAGTCGGTCTTTGGAATGGTTTCGGTGGGCATGGGAAAGGGACGGTGGATGGAAAAAGGTCTGGAATTCGAAAGGTGTGGGTTCAGCGGAGGGCGGCTTTGAGCTGGTCGACGCGGTTGAGGGCTTCCCACGGGAGCCCTTCCTTGCCGAAGTGGCCATAGTTTGTGCTCTGCCGATAGATCGGGCGAAGCAGGTCGAGTTGTTCGACGATGGCGGCGGGGCGGAAGTCGAAGATCTCGCGGATGGCGGCGGCGATGCGGGCCTCGTCGACCTTGTTGGTCTCGAAGGTCTCGATCGTGATGGAAGTCGGACGCGGGTAGCCGATGGCGTAGGCCACCTGAAGTTCGCAGATGTCCGCGAGCCCCGCGGCAACGACGTTTTTCGCCACCCAACGGCACATGTAGGCGGCTGAGCGATCAACCTTGGAAGGATCCTTGCCGGAGAAGGCGCCCCCTCCGTGACGGCCCCAACCCCCGTAGGTGTCGACGATGATCTTGCGCCCGGTGAGGCCAGCATCGCCCTCGGGCCCGCCGACGACAAACTTGCCCGTCGGGTTGATGAAGAACTCCGACTGCGCGCTGAGCAGTTCCTCCGGCAATTCGTGGCGGATGACCTCGCGGATGATGAACTCGCGGATCTCCTCGATGCTCACGCGCTCGCTGTGCTGGGTGGAGATGACCACGTTGTCGATGTGGTCGATGCGGCCGTCGGTATAGTTGACCGCGACCTGGCTCTTCACGTCCGGGCGCAGCCAGTCAACGACGCGGCCTTTGCGCAACTCAGCGAGACGACGGAGCAGACGGTGAGCAAAAATGATGGCGGCCGGCATGAGTTCGGGTGTCTCGTTGCAGGCGTAGCCAAACATGATCCCCTGATCCCCGGCGCCCTGTTCGTCGGTTGCCTTGCCATCGGCGGCGCGGGCATCCACCCCCTGGGCAATATCGGGGGACTGCTTCGTGAGATAATTGTTGATGAAGACCCCGTCGGCGTGGAAGACGCGGTCGTCGCGCTCGTCGATGTAGCCGATCTCGCGGATGGCCTCGCGCACGATCTCATTGAAGTCGAATTTGGCCCCCGTCGTGATCTCGCCCGCAAGCGTGACCAAGTTGCTTTTCACGAGCGTCTCGCAGGCGACGCGACTGCGCGGGTCCCGCGCGAGGCAGGCGTCGAGCACGCTGTCGGAGATAAAGTCGGCGACTTTGTCGGGGTGGCCTTCTCCGACCGATTCAGATGAGAACTTAAAGGTGCGATTCATTGGGAGCGGGACGGTTACATCGCCCAGAGCTGCGCGCAACTCAAATATCATTACATCCTGATTAGTTGATGAGTTATTTGAGGCGCGACTCCAAGGTCCCCACCGGACGGGCGGGCCGGCCTGTTTGTCCTTGGCTCATCGAGACGTGTGCGGCATCTCTGGAGGACGAAAAGGTGGAACCCCGCTCGATGCGCCCTCTCCCTCTCATCAGCCTGTCTCTGCTGGCCGTTTCACTGGTCCTCCTCTGGGGCTGCCGGGACCCCTCGTCCGTCCGCCTCGGCCTGCTCGCGGGCATGGCGGGGGCTTCGGCCGACCTCGGGATCGACGGACGCATGGGCACCGTCCTCGCAGTGGAGGAAATGAACCAGGCGGGGGGCCTCCACGGCCGACCGATCGAACTGGTGACGGGCGACCATCGTGGTGAGGTGGAAGAGGCGCGGGCACTCTACCGGAGCCTGGTCGAGGCGGGAGTGGCGGCGATCGTCGGCCCCTTCACGAGCGAGATCAGCCTGGCCATCCTGCCGCTCGTGGAGGAGACAGGCGTCCTCACAGTCAGCCCGACGGCAAGCAGTCCGTTGCTCAGCGGTCGCGACGACGCCCTCCTGCGCACCTACACCTCGAGCATCGTGCATGCGCAGCGCCTGGCCGATCACCTCGCCCTGGAGACTCCCGCGCGCCGCCTCGTCGCCCTCTACGACTCCCGCAATCGCGCGCATGGGCAGCCTTTTGCCGAGCACTTCCGCGATCGCTTCGAGGAGCGTGGTGGGGAGGTCCTCGCGATCCTCAGTTTCGGCGACGAGAAGCCTCTTGGAATGCATTCGATCGTGGAGCGCGCGCTCGCTCTGCAGCCGGACGCCCTTGTCCTCGTGGCCGGCCCGGTCGAAACCGCGCTCATCTGCCAACAGGTCTTCAAACTCGGGCAGACCCTCCCCCTCTACGGGACCGAATGGTCCTCCTCGACCCATTTGGTGGAACATGGCGCCCGCGCAGTGGAAGGCTTCACCTTCATCCAAACCGTCGACCTGCAAAGCAGTTCCCCGCGTTACACGGAGTTTGTGGAACGGTTTGAGAAGCGGTTTGGTCGTCCTCCTGGCTTTGCCGCGGTCCTCGCCTACGAGGCCACCCGGATCACCCTCGATGGACTCGACCACGCGCGGGAGCCGGCCGAAGCCCGCGACTGGATACTGGCACAAGGTGAGTTCCAGACCCTCCAGGGCGCCCTCCACTTTGACGCCTTTGGCGATTGTCTGCGCGCCGCCCATCTCATGCGGATCGAAGACGCCCGCCTGCAACGCCTCGGAAGCCTGTGAACTGGGGATTTTCCAAAACATCGATCCGTCGGGAACTCTCCTTGCGCATGATCCCGGCGACGCTACTTCCCCTTCTCGTCGTGGCC
>JBKHAU010000373.1:0-3327 GCA_046542725.1 Opitutales bacterium | reverse complement strand
CTCCGCCGGCGGGCTCGGCACGTGACGTCTATTTCGCCCGCGCGCAGATGTATGGCTCGGTCCTCTCCGGCGGTCTCGCCGGGCACGTGCACGGAACGGCGGCCTACGACATCACCTCGACGGGCGAGCCGGCCGGCTGGCGCCCGCACATCTGGGAGGCGCTGCAGTACGAATCCGGCGCGCAGATGCAGCACCTAGCCGACTTCGTCCTCTCCGCCGGGGAGCGCTACCGCGAGCTCGAGCCCACCCCCGGGCTGCTCCATCCGCGCACCGCGCCCGACGCGATCGACGACGGTCTCGACGGCTGGTCCTACATGCTCCGCACCCCCGCGCGGGACCTCGCCCTGCTTTATTTCGAGCACCAGGCGGTGCCCCCCGAGATTCGCGAACTCGAGCCCACGACGCGTTATCAGTGGCACTGGTTCAACCCGGTCGACGGCACGTGGCACGAACCGCTCCATCTCGATACCGATGAACGGGGCAGGCTCCAGACCCCGCCCTTCCCCGCCGTCGAGCACCCGATGGGCGACTGGGCGGCCAAGGTCGAGCGCCGGCGATAGCCCGGGTTCCGCAGTTGTCTGGAATATTTGGCTCATCGTCACAGTCCGGGAGCGCCGACGTCCCCGTCGGCCTTCCCCGGGGAGGCTGTCTCTTCGCGCTGCGCGCGGCGGTCCGCGCGCTGAAAAGCCTGGGCGGCCCCTGGCGGGACGCTACCGCCAAGGGGATCAGGGTCCGGAGGACGCGGAGGATTCCGCCTCCGACCACTCCGGATTGGCGGGGGGGTGCACGGCGCGCTCGATGCCGGGGAGGGTGGGCAGTTCCTTGTCGGAAAGCGGGGCGAGGTCCTGGAACTTGCGGGCGGTGACGAAGACGCGGGTGTCGAGCGAGCGCATCGCGGCGTTGTAGTGCTCGACGCTGCGGTCGAGGGTCTTGCCGAGCTTTTCGAAATGGCTGCCGACGGTGGCGAGGCGTTCGTAGAGTTCGCGGCCGAGGTCGCTGATGGCCTGGGCCTGGGCGGCGATCTGCTCCTGACGCCAGCCGAAGGCGACGGCTTTGAGGAGGGCAATGAGGGTGGTGGGGGTGGCGAGGATGACGTTTTCGGCGGTCCCGGCTTCAATCAGGCTGGGGTCCTCCTCGAGGGCCGCACTGAAGAAGGCCTCGCCCGGAATAAAGAGGACGACGAACTCGGGGGAGGGCTCGAACTGTTTCCAGTACTGTTTCGAGCCGAGTTTGCGGATGTGATCGCGGATCTGACGGGCATGGCGCGTGATCTGGCGCTGGCGCTCGACCGGGTCGCTCGTCGCGAGGGCTTGAAGGTAGCCGTCGAGGGGGGTCTTGGCGTCGACCACGATCTGGTTGCCGTTGGGCAGGCGCACGATGAGGTCGGGGCGCAGGCGACGCTCCTCCTCCGTCGTGGCGGACTCCTGTTGAATGAAGTCGACGTGCTCGACCATGCCGGCGAAGCGCACGGTCTTTTCCAACTGCACCTCGCCCCACTGGCCGCGCACGTTGGGGGTGCGCAGGGCCTGGACGAGATTCGCTGTCTCGCCCTGGAGCTGGGATTGCGTCGCGGCGAGGCTCCGGAGCTGCTCGCGCAGGCCGGCGTAGGCCCCTTCGCGCGCCTTCTCGATCTCGCCGATCTTGCCGTCGACTTTCTGGAGGGCCTCCTGGAGCGGCTTGACGAGGTTGTGGATCGCCTCCTGGCGCTTCGAGAGGTCGCCTTGGGCGCCTTCCTGAAATGTGCCGAGGGTCTCGCGGGCGAGCTCGAGAAACTGGGTGTTGCTCGCCTTGAGGGCGTCGGCGCTGAGCGCCTTGAAGGTGTGTTGGAAGCGCGCGTGCAGGTCCTTCAGCTCGGCAAGCTGGGCCTCGTTGGCACGGTCGCGTTCGGCGAGTCGGGCTTCGCTCCGGGCGAGGGTCGCGCGGGTCTCCCCGAGAGCGTCGCTTGTGGCGGCGAAGTCGTCGCGGAGTTCATCGCGCCGGGCCCGGACTTCGCGCAGTTCGGTCTCGAGGCGCACCGTCTCGGCGAGAGTGCGTTGCAGGCGCAGGCGCCCGACGAGGTAGCCGAGCAAGCCGCCGGCGAGGAGGCCGAGAAGGACCGCGAGGAGAGTCTCCATAATGGTCGACGGTAGAGTGGAGCGGGAAGGAGGAGCAATGCCTTCCCTCGCCGGGGGTCGCTCTCTCGCGGCTTCGTCCTGGTGCCACCCCGGTGATCCTGCTCGCAGCGTTGCGCGCGGCGGGTCTCTTGGGTGAAGGTAGAACACTCATGTGTGGCCGCTACACGCTCAAAACCCGCGCCCAGCAGCTGGCGAAGCGGTATCGCGTCGAGTTCGATCCCGGGCTCGCCGCTCATCTCACCGCGCGCTACAACATTCCGCCCGGAACGGGCGTGCTCACGATCCGCGATGACCGCGATGCCGGCGTGCGCAAGGCGGATCTTTTTCACTGGGGGCTCGTGCCCGCTTGGGCGAAGGACGTGAAGATCGGCTACAAGCTGAGCAACGCGCGCAGTGAGACGGCCGCGAGCAAACCTTCCTTCCGGCATGCCATGCGCTACCGTCGCTGCGTCCTCCCCGCCGATGGCTTCTTCGAGTGGCAGCGCGAGGGCGGGCACAAGCAGCCTTTCTACTTTCACGCGGCAGACGACCGGCCGCTCAGCCTCGCCGGGCTCTGGGAACACTGGCAGAGCCCCGATGGGTCCGAGATTCTCAGCGTCTCGGTCCTCACCACGCGGGCCAATGCCCTCATGGCCCCGATCCACGATCGCATGCCCGTCTTCATCCCCGACGAGGCACTCGACCGCTGGCTCGCTCCCGGTCTGACCAAGGCTGAAGACGTTGCCGACCTCCTGCGCCCGCCGCCCGAGGATCTGCTCGCCTGCCACCCCGTCTCCACCGCGGTCAACGCCGTGCGCCACGATGGGCCCGAACTGCTTCTGCCGACCGACGCTTCGGCCCCCCGTCCGGAACCCACGCAAGGCGAGCTATTCTAAGACAGTTCCGCAGTTGTCAGGAGTGATTTGGCATCGGTAAGCGGGTTGGCGATCGATCGGACCCCGTTTTTCTCCACTACATTGTGCATCCTCGCAGGAGGAGTGCGCCCGGGAGCGCCGACGTCCTCGTCGGCTTTTTCGCGGTGGATGCCGACGGGGACGTCAGCGCTCCCGGGGGGGCGGTGGCCTTCTCGGGGACGTCGGCGCTCCCGCGGACCTCGCCGTCGAAGCGCCTGGGGTTTGTGCGCAGACACATGCCGCGAGACGACGCCCGCTGCCCGCTCCGCCCATCGCGCCTTCTTCATTCCATCGCAGCTGCGCGAGGCAACCATGCGGCT
>JBKHAU010000372.1:0-3330 GCA_046542725.1 Opitutales bacterium | reverse complement strand
CCGCGCTTACAACAGCTACGTGCGCAGGATCCCGCAGTCGCTCCTCGCGGATCCGCGCGACGAGTATTTCGCGGCTGCGTCTGGTGCTGAGACCGCTCCGGTGGTGGACTTTGGTGACTGACCTGCGGTCTCCGTGCGATGGCCGACCTGCCCAACCAGCTTGCCGAGAAGACGCTCGCCCGCATCCGTGAAGCGCTTTCCGGGCGTGAGGTGGCGGGAGTACCGGAGGTCATCCAGCTGATCCAGGAGCTCTCGGCCAAGGCCTTCAGCATCACGGTCAAGGAGTTGGCCGACCTCATCTCACGTGATGTGGCGGTGACCGCAAAGGTCATCAGCGCGGCCAACACGGTGGGTTACAATCCCTATGCGGTGCCTATCAGCACGGTTTCGCGGGCCATCCAGGTGATCGGCTTCGAGCGCGTGCGCAACCTCGCGGTGGCTCTCCTTCTGGCCGAAAACGCGGAGCGCACGCAGTCCGAGGAGCAACGCGAAGCGGCCGCGCTCGCCCTCCAGAGTGGCTTCCTCGCCCAGGAGGTGGCAAAGCAGAAGGGCCTCGAGCTGAATCCCGAGCAGGCCTTCATCTGCGCCTCGCTGCGCAACTACGGGAAGCTGCTCATGACCACCTTTCTGCTCCCGGAATACCGGCGGGCACGCTCCTTCGAGGCGGATCTCGGGATCGATGAGGCCTACCGCAGTGTCCTGGGGCTCACCCCGCTCGAACTCGGCTATCACCTGCTGCTGAGCCGAAACATGCCGGAGCCGATCATGCGCTCCCTTCAGGCCTTTCCGGGCAAGACCATCGAGCAGGCGGCGCGGGACAGCCGTGATGACCACACCTACCTTGCGGTGGCCGATTTTTCCGTTCGACTGGGCGAGTTGGCGATCGATCCCGCCTTCGACGCGGAGCGCTTTGAGCTCGCGGCCGGTCAACTTGCCGCCTCCTACAAGGGTTGGATCCCCGGGCCCCCGATCGACCTCGACGAGCTGCTCAAGAGCGCGGACGATGAAATGAGGACGCTTCGCCGCAGTTACGGTATCCGCTCCCTCTCCGGGCGTGTCCTCGCCAGCCTCAAGCACCGCGCGGCGAAGCGCGACATCCCACCCCTCCCGGCGCCGCTTCCCGTGGGCGATGCCGGCCCCTTGGACGCGGTGGCCGACATGGAATCTGGCGAAGGAGTGGCGGCCATGGCCCTTCCCGAGACCGCGAGGGATGCCGCCGGCGTGGCGCCGTCGCCGACGGGGAGCGAGACCATCGTGCTCGACGCCATCGAGGAGATGACCCGCCGCATGGCCGATGGCTCGATCGCCTATCCCGAGGCGGTGCGCATGCTCGTCGAGACGGTCCATCGGCAGATGAAGAGTTCGGACACGGTGCTCTTTCTCCTCAACCGCACGCAGGGCGTCTTTTTCCCCCGTTTTGGCCTCGGTCCCGTCTTCGGTGAAATTCAGAAAACCGAGCGTATTTCGCCCAAGGTGCGCGATGTCTTTGGGATCAGCCTCAGCCGCCTCGAGGATGTCTTCGTGGCAAATGCGAAGGACACCAAGATCGCACGCTTTCTGCCCTCCTGGCTGCGCCGCTCGGCGAAGGACCTGCGCTGTTTCGTGGTCCTGCCGATGCAGGAAAACGGGGCCGCCTACGGCTTCATCTGGAGTGGCAGTCCCCGTCCCGCCGCGGCCAATCTGCGCCGCGAGACACTGCGCCACCTGCGGGCCCTCCGGACCCATGTCACGACGATCAAGAACCTGAAGAAGGACGGCGGCGACAAGACCGTCTGAGGCCTCGAGGACCGCCCAGTGCGGGCGGCGAGGGACGCCACGCTCCGCGCCGGGAGTTCCCTGCGAGGCGCGGCTTGCCGCCCGCCGGACTCAGCCGGCCGGCACGATCTCGATCCAGTCCAGCTTCACATTGAACTCGAAGAGCAGGAGCTGGAGGGTTTGTTGACCGGCCTCGAGATCGAGGTGGAAGATCAGATCGCGTTCGCGGCCCTCGGGCGGATCGGGGTCCTGCGCGCTGGGCGCACCGGCCCCGAGATCGTCATACGCCTCGCTCGAGGTGCGCATCCGCATCCGGTAGCGACCGTTTTCGGGAACCTCGATCTGATAGGAGACAGCCCCGTAGGACCGGGTCGAGAAACGACGGAGGGCGCCCCAGCCGTCGGGCGCGTCCGCGCGCACCAGGGCCATGTTCTGACGCTCGCTGTAAGACTCCGCCTCAATCTTGCATGGAACTGCATAGAAGTGATCCGGATGAAAGGCCGGATAGTTGACATAAAGCTCGCCGAGGCGAGTCAGGGTTGCCTCCGGCACGCGTGTCTGGAGGAGCTTGAGCGCGGTGTTTTGATTCGAGACATCTGCCTTGAACCACGCATAGCGGGCGACCTTCGGCGAGCGTTCGAGGTAGTCGAGCGTCTGGAGGAGATAGTCGTAGAGCACATCCTCGTCGGTCGAGCCGATGAGGGCAAACTCCGTCACCCAGACGGGCGCGCCGCTCCGCTCGTAGAAGGTGTCGACCCAGAACTCCATCTCCCCGGCCTGGTAGGAATGCACCCCCACCGCATCGGTCGGATTGTCTCCGACGTAGAAATCGTAGGCGTCGAGGTAGCTCAGGGCCGTGGTGTAGGTGACTTCCGTTTCTTGAATGGGATCGAAGGCGGTGATCGAGTCCTCGGGGGCACTCCCCAGGGCCATGTGCGGACCAATGATGGGGATCTCGCTGTAGTCGCTCAGGGTCTCGCGGACGGTTTCGAGCCACTCCGCCGCCTCCAGGGGGGGGACGCCGGACCCGAGAAAGAGCGCGTCATCGAAATTCGGCTCGTTGAGAAAGAAGATGGCCGAAGGGCGCGCGCCCCCGTCGAGGTAGCTTTTCACCCCGTCGAGCTGCCCCTGATCCCGGCCCCAGACAATGGGGATGAACTCCATCTCGTCCGTCACCTGCACGCCGCCCGGGGCGGGGCCCCAGTTGTAGACCCACGAAACGCCGGGTGCGAGCAGCGCGATCTGGTCAGACGTCAGATTGTTCGCGCTGACTCCGCGCTTCTCGCTGCGGAGGTTCTCCCCGGCGGCATGAGAGACCGTGCCGGCGAGGCCGAGGAGGAGGGGCAGGCACCATGGACGAAATCGGGAGAGGAAGTGGCGAAACATCGTGGAGGAGTTTCACGAGATCCCGTCCCCGTGGCGACAAAAAAATGCATATTAATGCATTAAAGCTTGCCTTGGGGCGACCCCGGGGTGAGGGTCGGGGTCCCTTGCAGGTTTCATCCTTACCCCTCTCTATCTGCGATGAATCGATACCCTCTGGTCTCGTCCCTTGCTCTGTTGATCGCCCTTGCG
>JBKHAU010000371.1:0-3330 GCA_046542725.1 Opitutales bacterium | reverse complement strand
GGAGGACCTGCCCGCAGGCGCAGGAGGGGCTCCGCGCTTGCGTCTGCGTTTTCCCGAGGCATTTTCGGTCGGCTTTTCCCCCTTTTTCAAATGGCCGATCAACCGTTCCTTTCTTCCTCCCTTGAATTGCCTTGGCCGGAGATGACGCCCGAGCGTCTCGTGCCTGATGTTCGCGCCGCGCTGGCGCATGCCGAAGGCCAGCTCAAGGCGCTTCTCGCCCGACCTGCCGAGGCGCTCGACTACCTGAGCACGTTTGAAGCCTTTGACGCGCTCGCCCGGACCGTAACGGATCCTTGGGCCCTTGTGACGAATCTCGAATCGGTCGACAACACGCCGGCCTTCCGGGAAGCCTTCAAGCAGGTCCAGCCCGAGGTGACTCGTTTTCTCTCCAGCCTGCCGCTCAACGCCGGCCTCTGGCGGCAGCTGAAGACGGTGGGGGAGGGCGCCGAAGTGAAGGCCCTGAGCCCCACTCGGCAGCGGCACGTGGAGGAGGTCATGGCGGATTTTCGCGAGGCGGGAGCCGATCTCGAGGAAACGGCGAAGGCCCGACTGCTGGCGATCGACGAGGAGCTGGCGAAGATCACGAGTGAGTTCAGCGACCATTATATGGATTCGCTCAATGCCTTCGAGATGCTGGTCGAAGACCCCTCGGAACTTGCCGGCCTGCCCGAGAGTGCACTGGCTGCGGCCCGGGCGAGCGCGCAGGAGAAGGGATATGGCACGGAGGACAAGCCGGTGTGGCGCTTTACCCTGCAGGCGCCGTCCTACGTGCCGTTCATGCGCTACGCCGATAGCCGCGCGCGACGGCAACAGCTCTACGAGGCCTACTACGCGGTCGCCACCCGTGAGCCCTATGACAACGGCCCGCTCATCTGGCGCATCCTCGGCCTCCGCCACGAGAAGGCGCAGTTACTTGGGAAGCGCGACTTTGCGGAGGTCGTGCTGGCTCGGCGCATGGCGGGCAGCGGCGATACCGCGCTCAAGTTCGAGGAGGATATCCGTGACCGCATCCAGCGCGCCTTTGCCGAGGAGTGCCGCGAACTCGTGGCCTTCAAGGAGGAAGCCGGAGACGCCGCCCCGCTGGAAGCGTGGGACATCGCCTACTGGGCGGAAAAGATGCGCCGTGCGCGCTTCGCCTTCGATGAAGAGGCACTGCGGCCCTACTTTTCCGTCGACAAGGTGATCGCGGGGCTCTTCGCCCTTACCGAGGAGCTCTTCGGGGTGCGTGTGGTCGAACTGAAGGGGGACGCGAAGCCGCCCGTCTGGCATTCCGAGGTGGCGGTCTACGACATCTTCGATGCCGGGAGCGAGCGCCACTGCGGTCGTTTTTACACCGATTGGCATCCCCGCGAGACGAAGCAGAGCGGGGCCTGGATGGCTCCTCTGCGCACCGGCGACGGCAAGGCGCCGAGCCTCGCCACGATGACCGGCAACCTCACCCGGCCGGTCGGGAGCAAGCCGGCCCTCCTCCTCCACAGTGAAGTGGAGACGATCTTCCACGAGTTCGGTCATCTTCTGCACCAGCTCCTCACCGAGGTCGAAGTGGCCTCCCTGGGCGGCGCGAGCGTGGCTTGGGACTTTGTCGAACTGCCCTCCCAGATCATGGAAAACTGGTGCTGGGAGCGGGTCAGTCTCGACCGCTTCGCGCGCCATTTCGAGACGGATGAGCCGATCCCGGAGGACCTCTTTGCGGCCATGCAAAAGACCCGTCGCTTCCGCACCGCCAACCACCTCATGCGCCAGATCACTTTCGGGCGCAGCGACCTGCTCCTCCACCGCAACACCGCTGAACTGCTGGAGAAGGAGGTCGATCTCGACGCCTGGTGGCGCGAAGTCAACGCCGAGACGCTCGTCCCCACGGCCTCGCCCGCGAAGTCGACCCTGTGCACCTTCGGCCACCTCTTTGGCGATGCGGTGGGCTACGCTGCGGGCTACTACTCCTACATGTGGGCGGACGTGCTCGCCTCCGATGCCTTTTCCCGCTTTCAGGCCGACGGGGTGATGAATGCCGGGACCGGGCGCGCTTTTCGCGACGCCATCCTCGCACGCGGCAATAGTCGCCCGCCGCAGGAGCTTTTCCGCCAGTTCATGGGTCGCGATCCCGACCCCGAGGCGCTCTTGCGCGCCTATGGCCTGGCTTGAGGAAGACAGCTGCCAGCGGGTCAGGGCGGCGCGCCACGGTGTCCCGCTTGCGCCTTATTGGCGAACAATCGGTCGTAAATCCTTGAAAGCGGCCGGGCACCGCATTTGCTCCGGGTGCAAGTCTACTGCTTGATATTACCATGAGCCTCCTACTTCTTCTCGGCGTCATCGCCATTCCCATGATCTTCGGCCTCTTTGCCCAGGCGCGCGTCAAGTCCGCCTACAGCAAGTGGTCGAAGCGCGGCAGCCGCAGCGGCATCACCGGGCGCGAGGCCGCCGCCTACGTCATGCGCGCGGCGGGGATTGACGATGTGGATATCGTCTCCACCCGCGGGCACCTCACCGATCACTACGATCCGACGAAAAAGCGCCTCGTCCTGAGCGAGGAAAACTATCACGGCCGTAGCCTCGCCGCCCTCGGGGTGGCGGCGCACGAGGCCGGCCATGCCATCCAGCACGCCCAGGGCTATGCTGCCCTGAAGGCCCGCATGGCGATGGTGCCGGCCGTTGGTATCGCCAACAATCTGTTGCTGGTCATGATGTTCGGTGGATTTTTCTTCGCCTTCGGGCCGATGATCAAACTGGGCATCATCGGCTATGGCATCCTCACCCTCTTCAACCTCGTGACGCTGCCGGTCGAGTTTGACGCCTCGCGTCGCGCGAAGAAGGCGCTCATCTCCACTGGCATCCTCGAGCACGACGAGATGGAGGGAGCCGGCGAGACGCTCAACGCCGCCGCGCTCACCTATGTGGCCGCCTTCGTCAGCTCCTTCGCCTGGCTGCTCTACTTCGTGCTCGCGTCACGCGACTAAGGGCGAGCGGCAATGGGCGGTCGTGCCCATCACGCTGAGGAGTCCGTCTTTTTTCTCCCATGCACCCGGTCTTCGGACCGGGTGTTTTCTTTAGGCGAGCGGCAAAATGGCTGCAGGACGCCGTTGGGGGACCGAAGTCCCAATCTGGCCCTGAATGACCCCCGGCCCGTGAAGATCGTGAGAGCGAGACGACCCAAGATCCCCGCATGGCTTCGCCCAGCGTGCCTCTGGCTGCTTTGCTTGGGCGGAGGCGTACCGGTCGAGGCGCTCGACCCCTCGCAGGGGATTCACCAGTACAACATTCGCAGCTGGGGGCGGGACTTCGGCTTGCCCGCGAGTGCGGTCAATGACCTTGCCTTCACCTCCTGCGGTCGGC
>JBKHAU010000370.1:0-3341 GCA_046542725.1 Opitutales bacterium | reverse complement strand
AAGGCGTCGGCCTGCGCCTGCTCCGCCTCCTTCACGAAACGGCGCATCCAGGCGCTTCCCTGCCGGCCCACCCACCAGCCAATCGTTGCTCCGCCGACGCTGGCGACAAAGGAGAGCAGAAAGCCGCCGAGAATCCCGAAGGCGGCGCCATGCGCGATCATCACGATGCTCGAAGGCACCGGAATGAAGACGTCCGCGAGGAGGAGGCCGACGCCCACCGCCGCGGCCAGCCATCCCCCGCCTTCGATGACGTCGGAAGGGTCGGTCAGGAGCGGGATTTCGAGGGCTTCGACGACGCCAAAGGAAATCAGGACGAGGAGGGCGATGACGCCTCCGACGAGGAGGTAGCGCTTCATGCAGCCGAGGATGAAAGGACTCCGGCTCGCGCGTGCGAGCGTGGAAAGTCGGTGGGACGATTTCCCGGCTGAACTCCTCCCAGCCGACGCCAGGCGGGCATCGTCACTTTCGGGACGCGCTGTTTCCGATCGCTTTCAACTTTCCTCCCGCCGCTCCTCGAGGAGACGCACGCGGCGGTGTTTTTGGGGAAACTGGAGCGTGACGACCGTGCCGACGCCGCGCTTCGAGTCGATCCCCACATGGCCGCCGTGGTCGCGCATGATGCGCTCGACGATCATCATGCCGAGGCCGTGACCGCCCTTCTTCGTCGAGAAATAGGGCTGGAAGACCTGGGGAAGGTCCTCCTCCGCGATGCCCTCACCGGTGTCACCAATCCGCAAATACACAAACTCGTCATCGCTCGAGGCCGCCACCTTGATGAGACCGCCTGCCTTCATTGCCTGGCGGGCATTCTTGAGGACGTTGAAAAAGACCTGTTTGAGGAGATTGCGATCGGCCTGCACGAGCGGCACGGCGCGCTCGATCGAGACATCGACGCGCACGCCACCGCCCTCCAGCTCGGCGCGGAGAAACTCGATCGCCTGCTCCAGCACCCCGATGAGGTCGACGTCGCTGAAGTCCGGCTGGCTTGGTCGCACGGCCGCGAGGAAGTGAGTGATGATGCCGTCGAGCCGCGCCACCTCGTCGCTGCAGACCAGCACTGCCTGCTCCAGTTTTTCGAGCAGAGGCGTCGTCTCGGAGACGCGCTTGAGGGAACGCTCCATGAGCTGGAGGTGGATGTGCAGCGAATTGAGCGGATTGCCCAACTCGTGCGCGACGCCGGCGCTGAGCTGGAGAATGGACTCGATGCGCTCGTTCTCGATTTCCTTTTGCGTGCTCTCTTTCTCGCGGGTGACGTCGCTCAGGATCACCGCGTAACGCACTTCAACACTGCTCTCCTCCTCGCCGGGCGCGTCGAAGGGCATGAGGTGCAGGCGCACGCTGCGACGCTCCGGATAGCTCAAGTCGAGTTCACGACTGATGCCCGCATCGGTCATGAGAATGCCGTCGCGGCTGAATTTCAGGGTCCGCGTGAGGTCGGGCACATGCTTCCAGAGAACCGCCTTGCCGACCTCGCGCAGTTGGTAGCCAAGCATGCCGGCGGCCGCCTCGTTGGAGTATTCGATGACGCCCCGTGCGTCGATCACGAGAACGCCTTCGCGCAGGGCGTGGAGGAGATCGTGAAAGAGCGAGCGCTCGCGCGCGAGGCGCCCGACGAGGTTGCGCAGGCTCACCCGGTCGAGATCCCGGACACGCTCAAGCACGTTCTGGAGGGGATCATGCGGAATGCTCATGGATGGCGGGGGACGGGGCTCTGTCGTGAAAAAGTCACTTCGCCGGGACCAGCGCCCGACGCTCGAGGGCGGCGGCGAAACGGGCGACGAGCGCGACCCCGAGGGCACGTTTGCTCGCCGGCCCCAGTTCCTCGCGCGAACCATCGCGCCCGAGGAGAAAGACGTGGTTTTCGTCACCGGCAAAACCGCTGCCGTCCACCCCGATGCGATTGGCCACGATGTAGTCGGCGTTCTTGCTCTGCAACTTGCGGCGGGCGTATTCCTCGACGTGATCGGTCTCGGCGGCGAAACCGACGATGAACTGCCCGTCTTTGCGCCGTCCCATCGTGGCGAGCACATCCACCACCGGTTCCATCTCGATGGCCATCTCAAGGTCTTCCTTCTTCACCTTGCGGGGGCCCACATGCCTGGGGCGGAAGTCGATCAGGGCCGCCGTCATGATGAGGATGTCGCAGGCGCCGAAGCGGGCGTCGATGGCCTCGAACATCTCCTGCCCGGTCATCACCCGGGAGAGGACCGCGCCCGCGGGCGGCTCGAGCGAAACCGGGCCGGAGACCAACTCGACCTCCCAGCCGATCGCACACGCCGCCTCGGCGAGGGCGTAGCCCATCTTGCCCGTCGAGGGATTGCTCACGTAGCGCACGGGATCGAAGTATTCTCGGGTGGGGCCGGCCGAGATCAGGCACCGAATGGGTCTTGCCATGACCAACCGATCTAAAACCATCCGCTTGGATGAAGGAAAGCGAAAAGCCTGCGGGCCAAGAGGCGGACAAGCCCGAGTCGATCTGGTGGAACCTCGGGCTGAATCTCGTCCTTCCCATTATCGTCCTGCGGCAGGGTGACCGCTTCATCGCGAACGATGCGCTGGTCCTCGCCGTCGCCCTCGCCTTCCCCGTCGCCTACTTCCTCTACGACCTGAAGGAGCGCGGAAAGAAGAACCTGATCTCCGTCATCGGCTTCGCGAGCGTCCTGCTCACCGGCGGAATCGGGCTGCTCGAGTTGCCTCGCTTCTGGATCATCGTGAAGGAGACCGCCATCCCGGCGATCATCGGGCTGGCCGTCCTGATCTCGCTCTACACCCCGTTCCCCCTGGTGCGGGCCATCCTCTTCTCCCCTCAGGTCTTCGACGTGGAACGGATCCAGCAGGCGCTGGAAGCGCGGCGGACGACCGCGCGCTTCGAGCGGATGCTGCGCCTGGGCACCGTCTTCCTCGCCCTCTCTTTCTTCCTCTCGGCGACCCTCAACTACTTCGTCGCAGTCCACTTCATCCAGACCGAGCCCTCCCTCGACCGCGCTCAATTCAATCGCGAAGTCGGCGAGATGATGACCTGGAGCCTGCTTGTCATCGCCCTCCCGAGCATGCTTGTGACGGTCGCGACGATCTTCTACGTCGTGCGCGGCATTCGCCTCTGCACTGGCCTCGCTCTCGAGGACGCGATGGCCCCGCAGCACCGCCAGTAGAACGGGCCCCGAAGGCATTTCGCCGGAACAGAGGTGACTTCCGCGGAGGACCCCTGCCTCAAGGATCACCGCTCAGGCGCTCGTCAGAGCGGGCTCCTCGCCAAGGGCGCGGCGCGGAGGAAAACTAACCGCGAGTCCCGATGGGAGTGTAGTCGCGCTCGTTTTTGCCGGTGTAGATCTCGGTGGTCG
>JBKHAU010000369.1:0-3351 GCA_046542725.1 Opitutales bacterium | reverse complement strand
CACGCCACCGCGCGCAGCCTCATCATCCTCGACGAAATCGGGCGCGGCACGAGCACCTACGACGGGCTCTCCATCGCCTGGGCGGTCGTCGAGCACCTCCACGGGCAAGGCGAGGAAGGCCCGCGCACGCTCTTCGCCACCCACTACCACGAACTCACCCAGATCGACCGCCAGCTCCCCCGCGTGCGCAACTACTGCGTCGCGGTGAAGGAGTGGAACGACCAGATCATCTTCGTGCGCCAGGTCGTGCCCGGTGCCGCCGACCGCAGCTACGGCATCCAGGTCGCCCGCCTCGCCGGCCTCCCCGAGAGCGTCATCTCCCGCGCCGCGACGATCCTCGCCAAACTCGAGTCCGACGACACCTCGCACAACCTCCTCAAGAAGCATCTGCGCAAGGCGCGCGCCGCCCGCGAACGCGGGGAGGACGACGAGCAGTTGAGCCTTTTTTGACACCAGGATGGGGCCTCCGCCCGGCTTTCGGTCAAAAATTTTGTAAAGGGAAGCCCGTCGCGGTGAACCGGTTGACGGCACCTGTCAAATAAGTAAATACCCCTATCCACTTCGACCGAAACCACGTAGCCCTGTCGCCTTCATGAATTTACTGCGTTTTCCCTTTAGTCTGAGTGTCGTGCTCGATGTCCGCGACACCGACTCGCCCGCCCTCCCGCGGGTGCTCGAAGGGCTCAAGGCGCAAACGCTCCCGCGCCGGCACTGGCACCTCATCGTGCTCGACCGGCGCAGCCATCCCTCCGCGGAGTTGCCCGACCTTCTCGCGTGGCACCCCAAGGTCACTGTCCTGCGGCACGACGGCGACGCCGCCCTGCCGCTCTCTGTCCGCACCGTGCTGGCTTGCCGCACGGATCTCGTCGCGGTCCTCGACGGACGCACAGTTCTCGAGGCCGACTACCTGTGCTGCGCCATGCGGCTGGCCGGAGAACACCCCTTTGCGGGGCTCTTCGGCGGCCGCGTGGACGCGCAGCTGGTCGCGACGAAGCCGCGCTGGCAACGCCCGTTCTTCAAGCTTTTCGGGATCAACGAGGTGCCTCAGGACCGATCCTGTGCGCGCGCCGACCGTCGCCACATGCCCTCCGCCGGGGCCTACCTCGTGCGGCGCGAGCATCTTCGCCGTGTCGCCCACATCCTCCTCCATCACCCCTTTTTTCAAGAGCCTGCTTTTCGCGCCCAGCGCGATGCCTTCGACTACCGCGCGGCCACCGCCCGCACCGTCGTGCAGGCCGGCGCGAGCATCGCCCTCTTCGCCGAACTGCGTGCCTCCCGGCTGCTCTTCCGCAGTGACCTGCGCGAGCGCGCGATCCAGCGCGAAGTCTGCCGGGACGCGTTCTCGCGCGTCGTCGAGCGCTTCGTCTGGACCGGGATCCTGCCGGACCTCGAAACCCCCTCCCGTTGGGAACGCCTCTCCCTGCGCTGGCTCCGGTTTTGGCAATTCGGGCGGCTCGCCCGGCTGCGCGCGGCCCATCGCGCGGGCGTCGTGCAAGCCCTCGACCTCACCGCCGCGCACCGTGTCTCCGCCACCCCCACCCCGACGCGTGCGCCGGCTTCATCGGCCAAGCCACAGGGGTTTGCCCCCTCTGCCCACTGATCCCTGTCGAGCCCACCCTCGGAGACTTCGCCCTCACTCGGCGGCGTCCGCTTCGCTCAATCGCACCCGAGGGGGGAAGGATCCGGATTTCGTCTAGACTCGGGTCGGGGCCGGCCTGAAGATCGATCGCCATGTCTGCGACAGTTTTTACCATCGCCAACCAAAAGGGGGGGGTCGGCAAGACCACGACGGCGATCAACCTCGCGGCGGCCCTCGCCGATCTCAAGATCCCGACGCTGCTCATCGACCTCGATCCGCAAGCCAATGCGACAAGCGCGCTCGGGCTCGAAAAAGTGGAGGGCGGAAGCATGCTCGGTCCGCTCTCCGGCGAAGCGGCAGCGCCCGACCTCGTCGTGGAAACGGGGCGCCCGCGGCTGAGCATGATCCCGGCGGAGACCGATCTGGCCACCCTGGAGATCGGCCTGAGCCGGCGCGAAGCCTACCTTCAGGTGCTGCGCGAGGCGATCGCCCCACTGCGCGAAGACAAGACCTTTCGGGCGATCATCATCGATTGCCCGCCCGCCCTCGGGCTCACCTCGATGAACGCGCTCGCGGCGGCCGACTACCTGCTCATCGCCCTGCAGTGCGAGTATCTCGCGCTCGAGGGACTGGGCCAGATCCTGCGCGTGGTGGAGGAGTTGAAAAATGCCGGAGTCAATCCGGACCTCGAGGTCGGAGGCATCCTCATGACGATGTTCGACGTGCGCACCAACCTCAGCCGCGAGGTCGTGCAGCAGGTCTCGACGCATTTTCCCGACAAGATCTTCAAGACCTCGATCCCGCGCACGGTGCGGCTGAGCGAGGCGCCGAGCTTCGGCCAGACGATCTTCGAATACGACAAGAGCTCGGCCGGCGCGATGGCTTATCGCGCCTTTGCCAAGGAAGTGCGCAAGCGCTTCAAGCTGCGATGACCAAGGCCGCCCCACGCGACGCCGGGCTCTCCGCGCTGGAGGAAGCACTCGGCTACGAATTTGCGGATCCCGGCTTGCTCGAGCGCGCCCTCACCCACCCTTCGTACTGTCAGGCGGTGCCCGACGCAGAGCACAACCAGCGGCTGGAGTTTCTCGGCGACTCCGTCCTCGGACTGGTCCTTGCCGACGCGCTGTATCACGCCTTTCCGAAGAAGCGCGAAGGCGTGCTCACGCACAATCGCTCGATGCTCGCGAAAGGCGCCCACCTCAGTGGCCTGGCCGCCCAACTGGGCCTGCCCGCGCGTCTCCGCATGAGCGAGGCGGAGGTGCGCAACGGTGGACGCGAGCGGGCCTCCATCCTCGAGGATGCGCTCGAGGCCGTGATCGGGGCGATCTACCTCGACAGCGACTTTCAGACGACGCACCGGGTGGTGCGCGGTTGGCTCGGCAACCTCGAGCAGCGTCTCGGCGCGCTCGGTGGGGCGCACAACCCCAAAGGCCGCCTGCAGGAGCTGCTCCAGCCCGGGTTGGGCAACGGGGTCATCGACTATCGCCTCGTCGAAACGGAGGGGCCGGACCACGCGCGTTGCTTCACCTTTGAAGTCTACGTCGCGGGCACCCTCGCCGGGCGCGGGTCGGGGAGCTCGAAGAAGGAAGCGGAGGAACAGGCCGCCGCCGCAGCCCTCGCCCGCTACGAGAACGAAGACGACGCCTGATGGAAGCCGTCCGTCTTGCGCCCGGCCGAACCTGCCGGGTCCTCGGGGGCATTTTGCCGGAGGCCCGGGCGGCCTGCCTCGAGCAGCTCGCGGCGGGGCGCAACGACTTCGCGACCATCGTGTT
>JBKHAU010000368.1:0-3366 GCA_046542725.1 Opitutales bacterium | reverse complement strand
GGCCGTCCGCCCCAGGTCACGTCGAGCCCGATCGCGTCGCGGGCGATGCCGGCCTCGTCCAGCGGGATCTCGAGACCGGGCAGCAGACCCTCGTCGAGCAACCCCTCCTGCGCATGCTCGTGCCGGTGGGCGAGGAGATCTTTGCCTCGGTCTACCACAAGGGCCTCCACCGCTTCGACGCCGCGCGCGGGGTGCTCGAACCCCAGGCGATCGAGGGCATGCCGCCGCGCGACCACGTCGTCATCGCCCTGCCTTGGGACGCCGAACAGACCCTCGTCCAGCTGTACAGTGGCAGCCTGCACCTTTTCGACGGGAAGCGCCTCGTGCCGTGGGAGAGCGAGCTCGGCGAAATCGGGAGGGAACCCGTCTGGGCTCTCGAACCGCTCACCGGCGACCGCTTCGCGATCGCCATCAAGGGGGAGGGCCTCTTCATCCTCGACCGCTCGGGAAAGATCCACCTTGCCCTCCGCGGGGCTGACTACCAGACCGTGACGAGTCTCGCGGCGCGGGAGCCGGGATTGCTCTGGGTCGCCTCTACCACCGGAGTGACCAAGCTGTTCTACGACAGCATCGCCTCGATCTTCGATCATCGCCTCGGTCTCGAGCTCGCCTGGCCCACGATCTATCGCAACGGCTCGGAGGTGCTCGTGGCGACCGACGGCACGGTTTACCGCTCTCGCTCGGGCGGGCCCGGTGAGCCGACCCGGTTCGAGGAACTCGACCTCGGCCTCGAAGAGGGCGTCTGGGCGATCGGGATCACGCCCCACGGGCTCCTCCTCGGCAACGCCGCCGGTCTCTTTTTCCGCCACCATGACGGAAAGACGGAGGAGATCTTTCCCGACGAGGTGGTCTACCGCGCCGTCCCGCTCGACCCGGAGACGCATCTCGTCTTTTCCAGCAAGCGTGTTCGCCTCCTCACCTGGCAGGATGGACGGTGGGTCGACGCCGTGCCTTCGATCCCTTCGCCCGGCTTCCCTTCGATCGTTGCGCCCGTCCTCCCCCACGCGGTCTGGATCGAACTCGGGATCGGCCGGGTGGCCCGCATCGCCCTCCATCCCGACCGGCTCGAGACCCGCATCATCGAGGACCTTGCGCCCGAGGCCCGCTCCTGGCTGAGCCTCGGCGTGATCGACGAGACCGTCGTCATCACCCTCGATCGCGAGCGCCGCTGGTACTTCGACGAGCAGGTCGGGGACTTCGTCGATGCCCCGGAGCTGGACTCCCTTTTGCGAGACCTGCCCTTCAGTGCCCTGCGCCCGATGAAAGGGCCTGATGGCATCATCTGGTTGCCACATGACAGCGGGGTCGCCCGCTACCTGCCCGAGGGCGACGGCTACACCCTCGATACCCGCTCGCTCAGCCTCTTGCGCTCGAGCTACCCCCGGATCGACATCCTCGCCGAGAACGACGTCTGGATCCATACCCACCGGTCCCTCTTTCACGTCGGGCGACGAGCTCCTGCCGAGGAGTTGCGCGCACCCCAGCCCGTTCTGCGCGCCGTCGTGGAGGCGGAGCACAACACCAGTCTCTATTCTGCCTTCACCCCCGGCTCTGCCGCCCTCGACGACATCCCCCATCGCTCCAACAGCCTTCACTTCGAGTTTTTCAGCGGCTCTTTTGCCCAATTGCGGCCGATCCGCTACCAATATCGCCTCGCGCGCACCGAGGAGGCATGGTCGCTCCCTCAGCGCGACGCCGTCATCCGCCTGAGCAACCTGCGCGAAGGCGACTACGAAATGGAGGTCCGCGTGCTCGAGGCCGCCGCTCCGGTGGGGCGCCCCACGACGCTCGCCTTCTCCGTCGCCCCGCCCTTCTACCGCACCTGGGTCGCCTACGGAATCTACGCCCTCGCCACCGCCCTCCTTCTCGCCCTCAGCGCGAAATGGCTCCTGCGCCGCGCCGCCGCGCGCAACGCTCAGCTCGAGGATCTCGTGCAACGCCGCACGCGCGAACTCGACGAGCGCAATGAGCAGCTTCGCCAGTCCGTGCGCGAGGCGATGGCCGCGACCCATGCGAAGAGCCAGTTCCTCGCCAACATGTCGCACGAGATCCGCACGCCCATGAACGGGGTTCTCGGCATGGCCGACCTCCTCCTCGACACCCGCCTCCAAGGCGAGCAGCGCGAATTTGCCGAGACCATTCGCCAGAGCGCCGAAGCGCTCCTCGCCGTCCTCAACGACATCCTCGACTTCTCCAAGGTGGAGGCGGGCAAGCTGGAACTCGAGTCGGTCGAATTCGACCTCCATGAGCTGGTCGAGCAATCCATCGACCTCCTCGCCCCGCGCGGAAGTGAAAAAGGCCTCGACCTCGCTTCCCTCATCCCGCCGCAGGTGCCCCGCCGCGTGCGGGGTGATCCCGGGCGCGTGCGCCAGGTCCTTCTCAACCTCTTGGGCAACGCGGTGAAGTTCACCGAGCGTGGAGAAGTGGTCGTCTCCCTCGATGCCCCTCCCGCCAGGGAAGAGCCCGGGGCCGACCTCCGCCGCCTTCACTTCGAGGTGCGGGACACCGGTCTGGGCATTTCCCGCGAGGCCCAGGCAAAGCTCTTCCAAGCCTTTTCCCAAGCGGACGACTCCACCACCCGCCGCTTTGGCGGGACGGGCCTGGGCCTGGCCATCAGTCGTCAGATCGTGGAACTCATGGGCGGCGAGATCACCCTCCAGAGCGAGCCCGCACGCGGCTCCACCTTCCGCTTTTCGATCCCCTTCGAGGTCGTCCCGGAGCAAGGAGAGCCACTCTCCGACGACGAGCGCGAGACCCTGCGCGGCCGTCGCCTGCTCACCGCCGGTCTCAGCCCCGTCAACCGCACCGTGGTGGACCTACAAGCCGACGCCCTCGGGATGGAGACGACTCACGCGAGTATCCCCGCCGAAGCGCTCGAGCGCGTCGCCACCCGCGCCCGGCAGGGCGCTGCGTTCGACGGCGTCCTCGTCGATTTTGCCCTCGCGCGGGAGGGGCGCTTCGACTTTGCACGGCATCTGGCGCGCCTCGGGGTGGGGAATCCCCCGATCATTCTCCTCGTTCCCATCGAGCATCGCCTGAGTGCCGAAGAACTGGACCGCCTCGGCGGACAGGCTCGCCTCTCCCGCCCGATCCGCCGGCGTGAGCTACACCGTGCACTTCTCGCGGTCTTGGGCGGAGAAACTTCCGTGATGGGCCCCGGCGAAATCGTCGCTCCCCCCCACGAGGAGAGCGAGAGCCCGTATCGGAACACGCCCCTGCGTGTCTTGGTGGCCGAGGATATGGCCATCAATCAGCGTCTCGTGCAGCTCCAACTCCGCAAGCTCGGGATCGAGCCCGATCTCGTCGCCAACGGTCAAGAAGCGGTCGAGGCCGCCCTTCGCAAGCCCTACGACCTCGTCCTCATGG
>JBKHAU010000367.1:0-3367 GCA_046542725.1 Opitutales bacterium | reverse complement strand
GCGCGAGTCGCGGAGGGCGGCATCGTGCGCGCGACGACCGGCGCCTCCGCCACCCTCGTCCTCGCCAACGGCGGGGTCATCACGGTGCAGCCGGAGACGGACCTGCAGCTCGAGCAAATGCAGCTCGACGGGGACGCGTCGCTCGGCAGCTACGAACCACTTCGCCCGGCCGCGGCCAACACGCGCACCCGCCTCCGCCTCGACCGCGGGGAGATCCTCGGCGAAGTGAAGGGAATCCGGGCCAACTCGAAGTTCGAGGTCGTCACCGCGGTGGGCACCGCCGGCATCACCGGGACCCAGTTCCGGGTTGCGCTCACGCTCAACCCCGACGGCACCTTCACCCTCCTCATCACCAACATCGAAGGCTCGGTCGTCGCCACCCTCGAGGGTCAGGCGCCCGTCGCGGTGCCTCCCGGTTCGCAGGCAACCATCACCGGCTCCTACGACTCCGCCACGGGAACCCTCCCGAATGTGAGCACCGCGACGAGCGAAGTGCCGGCGGACACCCTCGAAGCCTTCGCCGAGAGCATCTCGAGCGAGATCGAAGCGGCCCGCGAGAGCCCCCCGGTGCAGGATGCGCCCTCCATCCAGATTCCCCTCGAGGCGAGCGACAGCGAAGACGCCCAGGCCGTGCAGAGCGCCCAAATCAACGCCGTCATCGGCACCGCGACCTGAGACGACGAGCAGTTCCGCCCCTTGGCGGGTGACGCATCGGCGGGTTTTGCCTTGCTCGAAGCCGGGGTCTGCCCGGAATGGAAGGCACTATGGCCTGTTCCCATTCCAGCAGTGTACCGATCGAGCTGGACGGGATCAGGGTGACGTTTTCGGGGCGCGACGGTCCCATCGACGCCGTGCGCGGAGTTTCCTTCGCGACGCGATCGGACGAGTGCCTCGGCCTCGTCGGAGAAAGTGGCAGCGGCAAGTCGACTCTCGCGCGCGTCCTCCTCGGCCTCCAGTCACCCACGACCGGCCGAGTCGTTTTTGACGGCACCGAACTGACGTCGCTGGGTCCCCGCGCCTGGCGGCCCTTTCGACGACGCCTGCAGCTGGTCTTTCAGGACCCGATGCGCGCGCTCAATCCTCACCGCACGATCGGCGAACTGCTCCAGGAACCGCTTCGGCTCCACTTTCCCGACTGGTCCCGAGAACGCAAGGTGGCGCGGATGACCGAGTTGCTCGCGCAGGTCGGCCTCGCCCAGGTCTCTCTCGATCGCCGGCCAGGCGCGCTCAGCGGCGGCCAACGCCAGCGCTTGTGCATCGCCCGGGCCCTCGCGGTGGAGCCGGAGTACCTCGTCCTCGACGAGCCAGTGAGCGCGCTCGACGTCTCCGTGCAGGCGCAGATCCTCAACCTCCTCCTCGACCTGCGCGACGCCCTCGGCGTGGGCTGGCTCTTTATCGGGCACGATCTGGCCGTCATCGAGCAGGTCTGTTCGCGGGTCCTCGTCATGCGCCACGGCAAAGTGGTCGAGGAAGGGCCGGTCGACACCGTCTTTGCGCAGCCCGTTCACCCCTACACACAACGCCTGCTCGCAGCCGCCCGGGCGAGTTCCGCCATGCCGACATGAGCTCCCTCGGCCAGATCGTGCGCCTGCCGGATCTCTGGCAACAGCAGGCCCTGCGCGCCCTCCAGGAAGGGCGCGATGTGATCATCGACGCGCCCACCGGCTCGGGTAAGACCTACGTCTTCGAGCAGCACGTGGAGACCGGTCAACTTCGCTCCAACGCGGTCTACACCGTGCCCACCCGTGCCCTCGCCAATGACAAGCTGCGTGACTGGCGCAAACAGCAGTGGAACGTCGGCATCGCGACCGGCGACATCGCCGAAAACCTCGGGGCGCCGGTCGTCGTCGCCACCCTCGAGACGCAGAAGTATCGTTTCCTCCGGGGAGAGGGCCCCGGCCTCCTCGTCATCGATGAATACCAGATGCTCGGCGACCGCAGTCGCGGGGTGAACTACGAACTGGCCGTCGCCCTCGCTCCGCCCGAGACCCAGCTCCTCCTCATGAGTGGGTCGGTGGGCAATCCCCACGCCGTGGCCGACTGGCTCAAACGTCTCGGGCGCGACGTCGCACTCGTCCAGACCCATGAGCGCCCGGTTCCCCTCGAGGAGGTCGATGCGGAGGCCATCCCGGGACGCGTGCCGGGCTCGGTCCAGGGCTTCTGGCCCCGCGCCATCGCCAAGGCCCTGCGCTACGAGATGGCCCCGCTGCTGGCGTTTGCCCCCCGCCGCCGGGCGGCCGAGAAACTGGCCCTCCAGCTCGCCCGCATGCTTCCCGAAGAGGACCCGCTCATCCTCACGCCCGAGCAGAAGCGGCTTGCCGGCGAGACCCTTGCGCGGCTCCTCAAGCTGCGCATCGCTTTCCACCACAGCGGCTTGGATTATGCCCAGCGCGCCGCCCTGGTCGAGCCCCTGGCGAAGGCCGGACAGCTCCGCGTCGTCGTGGCGACGATGGGCCTCTCCAGCGGGATCAACTTTTCGATGCGCAGCGTGCTCGTGACCGACCGCGAATATCGCGCGGGGGACCGCGCGCATCACGTACGCCCGGATGAGCTCCTCCAAATGTTCGGCCGGGCCGGTCGCCGCGGACTCGACAAAAAGGGCTATATCCTCGTCTCGGCCGGCAAGCCCCGCTTCTCGGAGGCCCGGCCACTTGTCCTCAAGCGCAGCAATCAGATCGACTGGCCGAGCCTGATCGCCGTCATGGCCGCGGCGGACAGCGCCGGGCGCGATCCCATGGCGTCGGCCCGCGCCGTTGCCGACTGTCTCTTCAGCAAGCAGAAGATCGCCCTGGGCTTGCGCGAATTCGCCCCCCGTCCGAAAGCGGACAAGCAGCGCCTCACGCCTACCCGGACGCAAACGGTCGAGGAGTTTCAGACGCCCGACGGGACCTGGGAGCGCCTGCGCTCGCCCCAGCGGCGAACGCTCGATGAGGCTTGGATCCACGATCGCGGCAAATGGCGCCCGGCCCTCAAGGTGGCGGCCAGCCTCGCCGGAGTGGAGGCCGGCAACCTGTGCCGCCTCGGCGACGGGCCGGACTTCATCTTCGGGCGGGAGGTGCCCGTTGCGCGCTTCGGGCGCGATGCCCAAGAGGGCGATCTGGTCCTCACCCGTTGGGCTTCGCGCTCCCTCCACAGTTGGCGCCAGCAGACCCGCGTCCGCCGGCCGGTGCGCCGCGCCCAATGGACCCTCGAAGCGCTCGAGACTGAACTGGTGCCCGTTCTGCCCCACCTCACTCAAGGGGGTCGCCTGTGTGCCTGGCGGGAGCGCAACGACGTGCTCTACGCGCGTCTTGACTATCAGCAGGCCGAGGCCTTTGCGATCGTCGACAGCGCCGGCCGCGCCCTTCTCGGGCCTCCCCGCCGGACG
>JBKHAU010000366.1:0-3367 GCA_046542725.1 Opitutales bacterium | reverse complement strand
CAGCGAAGGCTTCAAGCTTCCGCGATGATCTGTCGCAGGACGTAAGGCAGGATGCCTCCGTGGCGGTAGTAATCGACCTCGATTCCCGTATCGATGCGAATGAGGAGCTGGGTCGTCTCCACGCGGCCATCGGCCCGCTTGATCTCGAGGGTGGCTTCTTGACCCGGCTCGAGGCCATCACGGAAGCCCCGGAGGGCAAACTCTTCCGAGCCGTCGAGGCCGAGCGAGGCGGCATCTTCCCCTTCCTTGAACTGGAGGGGCAATACGCCCATGCCGATGAGATTGCTGCGATGGATGCGCTCGAAGCTCTTCGCGACGACCGCTTTCACGCCGAGGAGGCTGGTGCCCTTCGCCGCCCAGTCACGGCTGGAGCCCATCCCGTAGTCGACTCCGGCGAAGACGATGAGCGGGGTCCCTTCCTTGGCGTAGTCCTGACAGGCGTCGAAGATATCGAGAACTTTCCCATCCTTCTTCGTGTAGCCGCCTTCGCGTCCGTCGGCCATGAGGTTCTTGATGCGCACGTTGGCGAAAGTCCCGCGGGTCATGACGCGGTCGTTCCCGCGGCGCGAACCGAAGCTGTTGAAGTCCTTCTTTTCGACGCCTTTGCTTCGGAGGTAGCGGCCGGCGGGGCCGTCCTCCTTGATCGCGCCAGCGGGCGAGATGTGGTCGGTCGTGACGGAGTCACCGAAGAGGCCCATTGCCTTCATCCCGGAAAACTCCACGACCTCGGCGGGCTCCATCCCAAAATTCTCGAAGAACGGCGGCTCCTGAATATAGGTGCTGTCCTCTTTCCAGGCATAGACTGCCCCGGTGTCGGAAGGGATCTGCTTCCACTGCGGGTTGGCATTGAGAACGTCGGCGTACTGCTCCGTGAACATCTCAGGCTTGAGACCCGAAGCGATCGTGGCGGCGATCTCCTCGCGTGTCGGCCAGAGGTCCTTGAGGTAGACCGGTTGGCCATCCGACCCGGTGCCGAGCGGCTCGTGGTCGAGATCGAGATCGACCCGGCCGGCGAGGGCGTAGGCCACGACGAGGGGCGGCGACATGAGGAAGTTGGCCTTCACCGAACTGTGCACGCGGGCCTCAAAGTTGCGGTTGCCGGAGAGGACCGAGGCGGTGACGAGGTTGCCTTCGGCGATAGCCTCCTCGATTTCGGCGTCGAGCGGGCCGGAGTTACCGATACAGGTTGTGCAACCATAGCCCACGAGGTTGAAGCCGAGCTGGTCGAGGTAGGTATCGAGGCCTGACGCCTTGAGGTAATCCGTCACCACACGGGATCCGGGGGCGAGCGAGGTCTTCACCGTCGGCTCGACACGCAGGCCCTTCTCCACGGCCTTTTTCGCGACGAGGCCGGCCCCCATCATGACGGAGGGATTTGAAGTGTTGGTGCAGGAGGTGATCGCGGCGATGACGATGGAGCCGTGCCCGATTTCGGAGTCGGGCAGATCGAGGTCGGCGTCCGTGTCCTCGACCGGCGGGTTCGCCGGTCGGTTGGTGATCATCTCGGCCTCGTAGCGCTCTTCGCCATCAAGGTCCTTGTTCGTCACCCCACCACTGCCGCTTGCCTGGAGGTGGGCGAACGCCTTGGTCTCGACCTTCACGCGCCGACCGAGCTGATCGTCGCTGATGCCGAAACCACCCTCCGCGATCGGCATGCGCAGGAGACTGTCGAAGCTGGACTTGAGCTTGGGCACGTCGATGCGGTCCTGCGGGCGCTTCGGACCGGCCACCGAAGGCACGATGGAGGAGAGATCCAGTTCGAGCACCTTGGTGTAGTCGACGTCGCCCCGCTGCGGGATGCCGTACATGCCCTGCGCGGTGTAGTAGTCGCGCACGAGATCGATCTGCTCCTGCTTGCGCCCGGTCAGGCGGAGGTACTCCAGCGTCTGGTCGTCGATTGGGAAAAAGCCCATCGTCGCGCCATATTCGGGCGCCATGTTGGCGATCGTGGCGCGATCTGGCAGGGAGAGGCTCTCCGTGCCCTCGCCAAAGAATTCGACAAACTTGCCGACCACCTTTTCGCGGCGAAGCATCTCGGTGATGCGCAGGACGAGGTCGGTCGCAGTGACCCCTTCGCGCAGCGCCCCGGTGAGGCAGACGCCGATGACCTCGGGCGTCTGGAAGGCGATGGGCTGGCCGAGCATGCCGGCTTCGGCCTCGATCCCGCCCACGCCCCAGCCGACGATGCCGAGACCGTTGATCATCGTGGTGTGCGAGTCGGTCCCCACGAGCGAATCCGGATAGTAGACCCCTCCCCGCTCGAAAACGACCTCGGCCAGGTACTCGAGGTTGACCTGATGCACGATGCCGATCGCCGGAGGCACGACGGCAAAGGTCTCGAAGGCCTGCTGGCCCCACTTGAGAAACTCATAGCGCTCCAGGTTGCGCTCGAACTCGATCTCGAGGTTGCGCAGAAACGAGTTCGGCGTGCGCGAGCGGTCGACCTGCACGGAGTGGTCGACGACGAGGTCCACCGGCACGAGCGGCTCGATCATCTGCGGATCCTTGCCCAGTCGCTGCACTGCCGAACGCATCGCGGCGAGGTCGACAAGGAGGGGCACACCGGTGAAATCCTGCAGCACAATCCGGCTGACGACGAAGGGAATCTCCATTTTCGAGGGACTCTTCGCATCGTAGGCGGCGAGGGCCTTCACGTCTTCTTGCGCGACGCGTTTGCCGTCACAGTTGCGGAGGACGCTCTCGAGCACCACACGCACACTCACCGGGAGGCGGGAAATCGCCCCCAGGCCCTGTTCTTCGAGGGCGGGGAGACTGTAGAGCTGGCCTTCACGAAACGGGCGCAGCGCACCGAAAGGATCTGCTAATTGCGACATCGTGCCTCAAACAAAGCCCCTCCCCTCCGCGCCTTGCAACTTTGAAGTCGAAGGGACCCTCCGGACGAGCCCGCCGGCGCTCAACCATGCGCCTTCAACGGCGCCCCGAGGCTACGATATTTCGCCAGAAAGAGCGCGTAGACCCCATAGAGGAAGAGCCCCAAGGCGACCAAGCCGAGCAAGTAGGGTCCGTAGGGCCGCGACCCGAGCCAGGCGAGGGCATCCGCCAACCCTCCTGCCTGTTCCGAATTGTAGGTGATCGCCGCGCGGATGATGAAGTATCCGATGATCCCCAAAACGACCGAACGCGCCGTGATACCGGCGGTGCCCAGCTTGCTGGTGAGGCTGATTTCCCGCGCCGACATGCGCTCTTGCTCGAACTTGCGAAAAAAGGACTTCTTCACCGCCTTCACCACCTGGTAGACGCCATACCCGATGATGACGATGCCGATGACGGCGACGAGCCACCGCCCGGCCGGCATGGTGAGGAGCTTGGCCACCGCCGTCTCTTTGCTCCCGCCACCGCCGCTGCC
>JBKHAU010000365.1:0-3368 GCA_046542725.1 Opitutales bacterium | reverse complement strand
CTGGATCCGGACGAGACCCTGCGCGGGACCTTGGAGACGGGCCTTCACCGGGAGGTCAGCGCGATGAACCCGGAGAACTTCCTCGTGCGCCTGCAGCTGGAGGCGGTGGAACGCTTTCAGCAGCGCGCGGTCTGGAGCGATCTCTCGGAGGCGGATCGGGTGACCCTTCAGCGCCACGTCGCCGGGCTGCCGACCGAGCTGCCGCCCGACGACCTCGAGTCGCGCCTCTTCGACCTCACCGTCCTGCGCATGCAGCTCGCCCATGCGCGCGGGGAAGTCGCGGCCTTTGAGAAGGACCGCCGCAGGGTCATGGAGATGGCCGCCCTGCTGGAGGAAAAGGCCTCCATCCCCGCCGTTGCCGCCCAGCTCGCCTACCTCGCCTCGCTGCAGGAAGCGGGCTTCTGGGAGGGCATCGGGCTGCCCCAATTGGAAGAGCTTCGCGAGCGCATGCGTGGCCTCGTGCCGTTCCTCGACAAGAAGAGCCGCAAGGTCGTCTACACGAACTTCAAGGACGGGATCCAGGCCGTGCGCGTTGAGGAGCCGCTCGCCATCCCGAAGATGACCGGCGCGCAGTATGCCAAGAAGGTAGCCGAATACCTCCGCTCCCACCTCGACCACATCGCCATCCACAAGCTGCGCCAGAATCGGCCCCTGACCCCGACCGACCTCGAGTCGCTCCGCCAGATCCTCCTCGAGATCGGCGACGAGGACGGCGAAACCCTCCTCACCGGCCTGCTCGAGCAGAATGAGGCCCCGAGCCTCGCTTACTTCATCCGCAGGCTCGTCGGGCTCGATCGCAATGCGGCCAAGGAGGCCTTCAACGCCTTCCTCGAGAACCAGAGCCTCACGCCCCGCCAAATCCGCTTCGTCGATCTGATCATCGACCAGCTCACCGCGAGTGGCGTGATCGAAGCCAAAGCCCTCTACGAGCCCCCCTTCTCCGACCTCGACGACGGCGGTCCGGAGGCGGTTTTCGCCGGCAAGGAGACCCTCGTCGACGAGCTCTTTGAGGCGCTCGATCGGACGGCGCGCGGATTGCGCGAAGCGAAGTAGGGCGCGGCCGGATGTGGTGGGCGTGGCTCACCCCTCGCTGGCCGCGTGCACCTTGCGCACGAGGTCGGTCTGGCGGATGGCGGCTTCGGTATTGCGCACGGCCATGGCGTAGGCTGCCGGGTCGCCGACGAAGAAGACCTTCCATTTGCCGCGGGTGAGGGCGGTGTAGAGGAGGTTGCGCTGGAGGAGGAGGAAGTGCTGCTTGAGGAGGGGGAGGACGAGGAGGGGGAACTCGCTGCCCTGCGACTTGTGGACGGAGATGGCGTAGGCGAGGGTGAGGTCGGTGAGGTCGATGCGCTCGTATTCGACGACGCTGCCCTCGAAGTCGACCGCGAGGGTGCCGGCCTGCGTATTCACATGGCTGATACGGCCGAGGTCGCCGTTGAAGACGCCCTTGTCGTAGTTGTTGCGCGTCTGCATGACCTTGTCGCCGAGGCGGAACTCGGCGGTGCCGAAGCGTACGCTCTCGGCCTGCGGGTTGAGGGCCTGCTGGATCTCGGTATTGAAACGTTGGATACCGCCGGCTCCGCGGTGGAGGGGGGCGAGGACCTGGATGCCCATGATCGGGTCGACCGTGGGATACCACGCCGGGAGCTGCCGTGTGACGAGCTCGGTGACGGTGCGCACGCAGGCCTCGGGATCGGGGCGGGGAAGGAAAAAGACGTCGTGCCGCTTCTCCATCGGTGCGCCCTCCTGGATGACGAAGGGGGCCTGCGCCCGGCCGGCGAGGATGCCGTGGGCGACCTCCACGACAGCGCTGCCGGCCCCTTGCCGGAAGATGTGCTGAAGGCGGGTGACGGGGAAACGTGCCGATTGTATCAGGTCCGCCAATACATTGCCCGCGCCCACGCTGGGAAGCTGATCGGCGTCGCCCACGAGGAGAAGATGCGCCTCGGCGGGGATGGCGCGGACGAGGGCGCTGGCGAGGAGGTTGTCGAGCATGCTCGCCTCGTCGACGATGACGAAGCGGGCGTTGAGCGGGGCCTGGGCGTTGACCGTGAAGGTGCCGGCGGCGGGGTCGAACTTCAGGAGGCGGTGGATCGTGGCGGCGTGGTGGCGCGTCGACTGGGCCATGCGCTGGGCGGCGCGGCCGGTGGGCGCGGCGAGGAGCAGCTTGACCTTCTTTGCCTGAAGGATGTCGACGAGGGCGCGCAGGATGGTCGTCTTGCCCGTGCCGGGCCCGCCGGTGAGGATCGAGACCTTGGCGGTGAGGGCCTGGCGCACGGCGGCGGCCTGCTCGGGCGCGAAAGCGAAGCCCGCCTTCTCCTGCGCCCACTGCACGGCCGCATCGACCTTGATCGGGGGGAGGGCGGAGCGGGACTCGGCGAGGAGGCCGAGGGCGCTCGCGAGGATCGTCTCGGCGCGGGCGGTGGGGGGGAGCTGGAGCAGACCGGACTCTGGCGCGGCGAGCAGCTCGCGAGCCTCGACGAGGCGGGTGACGGCGGCCGCCACCTTCTCCGCCTCGGTCTCTAGCAGGGCGGTGGCGAGGGCCACGAGCCCGTCGGGGGCGTAGGCGGTGTGGCCCTCGCTCTCGAGTTCCTTGAGGACATGGAGGACGCCCGCTTCCAGACGGGCGGGAGCGTCGTTGGCGAAACCGAGGTTGATGGCGAGGCGGTCGGCGGTTTTGAAGCCGATCCCGCTGATCTCGCGCGCGACCTGGTAGGGGTCGGCGAGGAGCACCTGCTTGGCCTCGTTGCCATAGGCTTTCACGATGCGCGAGCACTGTGCCACGGTCGCCCCGTAGGTCTGGAGGAACATCATGACCTCGCGCAGGGCGCGCTGGCTGTCCCAGGCTGCCTTGATCTCGCCGGCGCGCTTTTTGCCGATGCCCGGGACCTCGCGCAGGCGGGCGCTTTCCTCCTCGATGATGCGCAGGGTTTCGGCGCCGAAGGTATTGACGATCTTTTCCGCGAAGCTCGGGCCGATGCCCGGGACGAGGCCGCTGCCGAGGTATTTGCGGATGCCGTAGACCGAACTCGGGAGGGTGGCCCGAAAGGCGCGGGCCTTGAACTGCTTGCCGTGCGTCGGGTGGTCGCCCCAGATGCCGGTCAGTTCGAGCGTCTCGCCGCACTGCACCTCGGGCATCGTCCCCACCACGGTGACGCTGGGCTGGCCCTTGGCGGGACGCAGCTCCCCGATCGTGTAGTGGTTTTCCTCATTCAGGAAGATGATGCGCTCGAGCACGCCGGTGAGCGAAGCTTCGCCGGGCTTGGGGACGAGGGTGGGGTCTGGGGCTGGCGCGGTCATGCGGCCTCGATTCCACGCGGCAAGAGAGCGGGGGCAATCGGAAAGGTCCGGACGCCCCGCCCGACCTC
>JBKHAU010000364.1:0-3375 GCA_046542725.1 Opitutales bacterium | reverse complement strand
GGCGGGAGACGCCCTCGCCCACCGTCTCGATGCGGCCCACGACCTCGTGTCCCGGGATGCGCGGGTATTCGATGCCGGGAAAGGCCCCGTCCTTCACGAACATGTCGCTGTGGCAGATGCCGCAGGCTTCGACCTTGATCAGAACCTGGCCACGGGCCGGCTTGGGAATGTCGCGGTCGACGAGCTCGAAGTCGCCGCCGGCCTTGGAAATCTGGGCTGCTTGCATGATAAGGAGAAGTTGTAGTGGAGAAATGGGACGGATGCGAACCCCGCAACCGCCGTGACGACTCCAAGCTTACACCCTCTCCGCGGCCTCGCAAACGGCCGACCGATCCTGCTCAAAAATCGGCCACGCCCGGCGTCCGGGCAAAGGGGATCACGTCCCGAATGTTTTGCACCCCGGTGACAAACATGAGCATGCGCTCGAACCCGAGACCAAAGCCCGCATGCGGCACGCTGCCGTAGCGCCGCAGGTCGCGGTACCAAGCGTAGTCCTCCTTGCCCAGACCGTGGTGCTCGAGGGCGGCGTCAAGACGGTCGAGGCGCTCCTCGCGCTGGCTCCCGCCAATGAGTTCGCCCACCCCGGGCACGAGCACGTCCATCGCCGCGACGGTCTTCCCGTCGTCGTTCTGCCGCATGTAGAAGGGCTTGATCGAGGCCGGGTAGTCGTAGACCGTGACGGGGCTCTGGAAGTGCTCCTCCGTGAGCCAGCGCTCGTGCTCGCTCTGCAGGTTGGTCCCCCACTCCACCGGGTATTCGAACTTCCGGCCCGAGCCGCGGATGAGGTCCACCGCCTCGGTGTAGCTCACGCGCTGAAAAGGGCGTTCGAGGACGAACTTCAGGCGCTCCGCGAGCCCCTTGTCGACGAAGCCGGTGAACAGTTCCATGTCGTCCGCGCAGTGCTCGAGAATGTCCGCGATGAGGTGCTTCACAAACGCCTCCGCGAGGTCCATGTCCCCCTCGAGGTCGCAGAAGGCCATCTCCGGCTCGATCATCCAGAACTCGCTCGCGTGGCGCGAGGTGTGCGAATTCTCCGCCCGGAAGGTCGGCCCGAAGGTATAGACGTTGCTGTGCGAGCAGGCAAAGATCTCGGCCTCGAGCTGCCCGCTGACGGTGAGAAACGTCGGCTTTTCGAAGAAGTCCCGCGTGTAGTCGATGTCGCCCTCTTTTGTGCGCGGCGGACTCGCCGGGTCGAGCGTCGTGACGGCAAACATCTCCCCCGCTCCCTCGCAGTCACTCGCCGTGATGATGGGCGTATGCACATAGATAAAGCTGCGCTCCTGAAAAAACTGGTGGATCGCATAGGCCAGCCGACTGCGCACGCGGAAGACCGCGCCAAAGAGGTTCGAACGCGGCCGCAGATGCGCGATCTCGCGCAGATACTCGAGGCTGTGGCGCTTCTTCTGCAGCGGGTAACTGTCGTCCGCCGGCCCGATCAGCTTCGCCTCTGCCGCCCGGATTTCCCAGCTCTGCCCCTGGCCCTTCGAGGCCACCAGCTCGCCCGTCACCTCGACCGACGAGCCCGTCGTGAAGTGCCCGATCCCGGCGTAGGCCGCGCAGCTCTCATCGACGATCACCTGCACGCTCTTGAGCGAGGTCCCATCGTTCACTTCGAGAAAGGAAAACCCCTTGGCGTCTCGCCGCGTCCGCACCCAGCCCTGGATGAAGACTGCCTCCGCCGGCCCTGCGGCCCGCAACACATCACGCACAAACACTCTCTGCATGCGCCAAGGAGAAGTCGCGCGACGCATGGCGTCAATCGCGGCGGCAGAGCGAAGTCAGCGCACGGATCCCCCGCTGGGACCGAAGGCGGAACCCTCCCGCCGCGGCAGCGCGCTCCGAACTCTCTCCCGGGCACGCCGGCGGCCTCGCCGGCATCAGGACCCCGAAAAGGAGACCACCGTGGATCTCACCCCCATGCGCTGAAGAGAACACACTCGCACCACGCCCTCCACGCGTCTCTCCCTGCGGCCCATAGGAGCCGGGAAATCCAAAAATCTTCAAATTCCACGTTTGAACCCTGCGGTGCGCCCCCGGGTTGACCGGCACCGCGCTCACCCGCAGACGCAGGTCACGCCCCTCCGGCGCCCCCGGTCCCGGCAGTTCCGTCTCGAACAACGGGCCAACCCCCCGTCTCCTTCACCGGTGCTTCAATCGTGATTGCCTTCACTATCCAGAAGCGCATGCGCGGGCTCTCTCCATGCGCCACCCTGCGCCCGTGCCCCATCGCCTCGGCGAGCGCGCAACCGGCATCAGCACCCCACCCCATGACGAAGTGTTCCACCACGAGCAGCGAATTGCAGTGAGCCGACCGAGCCAGCCGATGGCCGGCGAGTAGGCAAAGACGAAAGTGCAAAATTTACGGAATGACCCCTGCCTCCTAGCTTCCGCGCTTGCTGTACGCGTATAGCGCAGTAGGTTCGTCCCCATGCTGGCGATCCGTTTAGACCCTCAGACCGAGGAGCGCTTGGAGGCCCTGGCCAAGAAGACCGGGCGCACCAAGACCTTTTATGCCCGCGAGGCGATCCTCAAGCACCTTGAGGATCTCGAGGACTATTATCTGGCGGTGGAAGCGATCCAGGAGCCGGGCCGCATTTACTCTGCCGAGGAAGCCAAGCGTGAGCTGGGTTTATAGGTTCAAGGAGCGCGCCCTCAAGCAGGTCGGCAAACTCGATCAGGAGACCCAGCGGCGCATTTTTGCGTTTCTTGACGAGCGGCTGGCCGGGACCGAGGACCCCCGCCAATGGGGCAAGCCGCTGAAGGGTGAGCTGCGCGGGATCTGGCGTTACCGGGTGGGCGATTACCGCCTTTTGTGCGAGCTGCAGGACACCGTCATGGTCGTGCTCGTGGTGCGGGTTGAGAACCGGCGCTCGGTCTACGATTGAGCGGTCAAAGGCCTGGCTCCGGACACCCCGACCTGCATGCGCAGAACGCAGGACAATCCGCGAAGCGGAACGGCGGGCGATGTGCCCCCGGTAGACTCGGGCGGAGGATGAAGGAGGACATGTAAGTTATTGGTGCGACCCCTTTTTGAGCCTTATTCCGGCGCAACCCACACGCTCCAATCAACGCGCGATCGCGGGCCGCAGGGCGATCGGTGGGACCGGAGCCGAGGGAAGGCCGACCAACGGGAGGGCCGCGGCGGGCCACTGGCAAGGATCCTTCCGCAGCCACCGCCGCGCCGAGGCGACTGCTGGTCAGCACAGGCAGGGGTTTGCGGCGAGCGACCACGCGAGCCGATGGACGGGGCCAGGCCTCAGCGTAGCCGGAGCAAGCGAAGCGCAGTGAGGATCGGAGCGGTTAAAGGCACGGCGTCCGGCCACCCCGACGAGCATGGCAGATGAGGTGATCAGCTTTGCTGGCGACTCATGTGCC
>JBKHAU010000363.1:0-3377 GCA_046542725.1 Opitutales bacterium | reverse complement strand
CCGCGACATCGCGGTGAGTGGCGCCCGGCTCGTGCGCACCCTCGCCGAGGAGGTCGCTGGCGATCAGCGCATCCGCTTCCAATACAGCCCGGAGAGCTTTTCCGACACCGAACTGGAGTTCTCCCTCGAGGTCTGTGAAGCGGTCATGACCGAGGCCGGCGCGACCCCCGAAAACCCCATCATCCTCAATCTGCCGGCCACCGTCGAACTCTTCACGCCCAACCTCCATGCCGACCAGATCGAGTGGTTTGGGCGGCACCTGCGGAACCGCGAAGCGGCCGTCATCAGCCTGCACACGCACAATGACCGGGGCACCGGGATCGCCGCCACCGAGCTCGGACTGCTCGCCGGTGCCCAGCGCGTCGAGGGCACTCTCTTCGGCAACGGCGAGCGCACCGGCAATCTCGATATCGTCACCGTGGCCCTGAATCTTTACACGCAGGGCATCGATCCCCGGCTCGATTTCAGCCACCTCCCCGAAGTGCGCTCGGTCTACGAAAAATGCACCCGCATGAGCGTGCATGAGCGCCATCCCTACGCCGGCGACCTTGTCTTCACCGCCTTCAGCGGCAGCCATCAGGATGCCATCAAGAAGGGCATGGATGCCCGTCGCGCCGCCTCCGCCGAAGCAGGCGCCGACGACTGGTGGCAGGTGCCTTACCTGCCGATCGACCCCGCCGACATCGGACGCAGCTACCAAGCCATTATCCGGATCAACAGCCAGAGCGGCAAGGGAGGCGTGGCCTTCATCCTCGAGCGCACCTACGGCATCGAGATGCCCAAGCTCATGCACCCCGAGTTCGGCCTCGTCGCGACCCGTCTGGCCGATGCTTCGAGCGCGGAACTCGACGCTCCCCAGCTCCGCGCCGCCTTCCAGACCGAATACCTCGATGCCCGCTCCCCGCTCGAGCTGGTCGACTATACCCTCCAGCGCGCCAAAGGTGAGCCCCACCGCGTGGCCATCTCCGCCGAGGTGCGGATGGAGGGCGAGCCGATGAATCTCGAAGGTGCCGGAAACGGCCCCATCGCTGCCTTCGTCGATGCCCTCCGCCGCGCCGGCTGGAAGAACTTCCGCCTCCTCGACTACAGCCAGAAGGCCATCACGAAGGGGTCCACCGCCGAAGCCGCGAGCTTCGTCCAGATCCAGCGCGAGGCCGACGAACGGCTCTTCTGGGGGGCCAGCCTCGATGCCAATGTCGAGTTCGGCAGCCTGCTTGCCGTCGTCAGCGCCTTCAACCGCGCCCAACGCGACCGCCCAAGCCTCTAAACCCGGCGCACGCAGTGTCCGACGCCGCTCGCATCCACCGCCGACCGCCGGCCGACAATTGCACCCACCCCCCGCGGTGATGTAAATTTTTACATAAAAGGCCAACGGGGGAGAAAATGAGTGCAAACACTCTGCTATTATGATGACAAACAGGCAGGTTTCGCTTCATACTCTCCTGATCTACGGGCTTCCTGCCCCCCACCTTCTACTGATTTGTCGCTCATGAAGAAAGTCGCCATTGTTGAGGACCAGACGGCAGTCCGCGAAATGATCGCGCAAATTGTCCGCGCCGACCCCGAATTCGAGGTCGTTGCGGAAGTCGGCGAGGGCCAGCTGGCCCACGACGTCTGCCTCCAGCAGAAGCCCGATTTCGTGATTCTCGATGTCATGCTTCCGGGCCTCAATGGGGCCGAAGTGCTCCGTCGGTTCTCCCGGCAATTGCCCAAGACTCGCGTGCTGGTCTTTTCCGGCTACCAGGACAGTGCGCTTCTGCGCGAGCTCCTCGAGGCCGGCGCCCACGGCTTCATCGGTAAATCGGCACCCCTCACGGAGTTGCAGAAGGGCATCCAGATCGTCGCCGGCGGGGGGAGTTACTTCAGCCCGGAGGTCGCCCAGATCCTGCGCGAAGCGATGACCAACCCGGCCGGCTCGGCCAATCCGGCGGTCCAGCGCCTCACCGCCCGCGAGCGCGAGATCCTCCAACTGATCGCCGAAAGCCACAGCACCAAGGAGATCGCCTCCAAGCTCAAGATCAGCGTGAAGACGGCAGAGAATCACCGGACCAATCTGATGAAGAAGCTCGACCTGCACGACATCGCGAGCCTCACCCGCTTTGCCATCGAATACGGGCTCATCGAGCCGCCCGTCCGCCCCACCGCCGCCAACCGCTAGTCGCTCGTCGCGGCAGGTCTACCAAACCGGCGGCTCTTGCGGCCCAGCGGTGAAGATCGGCCTTGCTTCGGCTTCTCCGCGTCGCCTAGGTGTTACGCATCTGCCATAGCCTCATGAAATTGGTTCGTTCCACCATCGTTGCCGCCCTCCTTCTCACCCTTCTCGCGGCCTGTGCCCAGCCTCCTGCACCGCCCGACCCCTCGATGACGTCGGCTCCCCGCGCCGGCGGTGGCCAGGGCAATGGAAACCTTGGTTGGGTCGATCCTTCCGTGGTGGGCCGCGGCGACGCTTTCGACAGTGGACTCGAAATGCGCTCAGACCGCTTCGGCGGAGCAGATCAGAGTGGCCGCCTCGAAGGAGTGCTGCCCTCGATCTACTTTGAATTCGACCAGTCGGCCGTGCGGCCAAGCGAGCGTCCGGCCCTCCAAGAGGCCGCCGACTACCTTCTCGAAAACGACGATGCCCGCCTGATCATCGAAGGCCATGCCGACTGGCGTGGCACGACCGAATACAATCTGGCTCTTGGCGAACGCCGCGCCGCGAGCGCGAGGGACTACCTCCTCAGCCTCGGGATCGACTCGACGCGCATCGAGATTGTGTCCATGGGCGACCGCGAAGCCGTGCAAACCGACGACGAGTCGGTCATGCGGACGGACCGACGCGCCGATCTCATTGTCATTCCCTGAAATCGCGCCCCGACGCCTCTCCGGGCGTCATGGGCGAGCACACCCTGCGTTGCGGGAACAAGTAGAGGTTGGACGGGGCTTCCTGCCGGTCAAAGAGGTCCCGCCGCGGGAGCTCGCTTGAAAAGCAACGAGGACGCTTTTTGATCGAGGCCCCACCGTTCCCCTCCGGAGCGCAAGCCAACCAAGCGGTGGAGTCGCCACGCAAATCGGGTGATTCGACGCTCGTGGCGGTGGCCTGATGCACGAGCGAGACCCCGTCGACGCGAGAGGAGGAGGCTTTCGAGTCGGCAGGGGAAACCAAAGGATGACACCGCGACGGGTCTTCATCCCAGTCAAAGCGGACTCCCGCCCTGTGCCCCAGCCCGAGTTCCGCAGTGGCGGCTGAAACTCCCAAAATTTGAAGTTTTCGCAGCGCGTAAGTAGTTGGCAAAGGCCTGCGGACGGTCCCAAAACCGCATGGTTGGCTCGCGCAAGTGCGTTGTGGCGAAGAAGGCGCCCGTGGAGGAGCCCTCTGCGAAAGTGGGCTCCAGGGA
>JBKHAU010000362.1:0-3392 GCA_046542725.1 Opitutales bacterium | reverse complement strand
GGCCTGGGGCTCCGACGATGCGCACCAAAGGGATTTTATCTTCCATGTGACGAAGGATACTTCCACCGGCTCACTTCTCGTCGGCGCGTCCAACAATACCTCCTTTGAACCGAGGGAGGACCTGGAGTCGATCAATCATGTCTCTGTGGCCAGTTCGGGCTGGTACAATTTCCAGCATGTCTTCCGCGAAGAAGCCGGGGTGCTCGCAGTCGATCTCCAGCTTCTCGACAGTGGTGGAGGGCTTCTCTTTTCCGAGACTCGTTCCAATGTAAATGACCTGATCCCCTCCGAGGTCGGTGGAAATGGATATGCGTGGTTCACGAATATCGATGTCACGGGAGGCATTGCGATCGACAGTACCCAGCTTTCGGTTGTGCCGGAGCCCTCTGTTGTGCTCGGAATGCTTACCAGCGGAGTGCTCGGGTTACTCATTGTCCGCCGTCGTCGGTAGGCGAGGTATTCTCCCTTCGCATTGTGCGCTTTCAGCCCGCGTGCCATTTCGGCGCGCGGGCTTTTCATTTCAGGGGGCGGAAGGGGGCGCGAGACCGCAGGGAGGGAAGACTGAGCGGTCTACTCATCACCGTCCTTGGCGCTTCTTTGCTTGGTCCAAAGCGGAGCGCCTGCTTGGGACGAGGGAACGATTGCCCGTGCGAGAGGCAAATTGTTCACTCTTTCGATGCAAAAACGAAAAAACCGCCCGTCGGTTTCCCGGGGGCGGTTTGGAGGTGGGGAAAATCGGTCGGGCGCGGCGCTCAGTCGATCGTGTCCACGATCTCGTCGGCGAGGCCGTAGTCGATCGCTTCACGAGCGCTGAGGTAAAAGTCCCGGTCGGTGTCCTGGCGGATCTTCTCGATCGGCTGGCCGGAGGCTTCGGCGAGGATGTTGTTGAGTTCCTCGCGGTGCTTTTCCATCTCCTGCGCCTGGATGTGGATGTCCACCGCCACGCCACGCATGGTGCCCATGATGAGGGGCTGGTGGATGAGGACACGGGCATGCGGGTAGAGGAAGCGGCGACCCTTGGTGCCCCCGGAGAGGAAGATCGAGCCCATGCTCGCAGCAAGGCCCACGACGACGATCTTGATCGGGCTGGTGATCAGCTTCATCGTGTCATAGACCGCCATGCCCGCAGTGATCGAGCCGCCCGGGCTGTTGAGATAGATCGTGATCTCTTTGCCGGCGTCGCGCGCCTCGAGATAGAGCAGCTGCTCAGTCGCGAGGCGGCAGCGCTTGTCATCGACCTCGCCCCAGAAGAAGAGCTTGCGCTCCTCCAGAAACTTGCGGCGCATGAGCTCCTCGAGGGGAGGCTGCGGCTTCTGGACGTCCTTCTCGGGCGTTTCATCGTCGTCTGCGAAACGGGGGGTGTGTTGCCACATGTCCGCAAGCAAGTGCCTTTGTCCTGACGTGGCAAGCCGAGAGCCGCATTGCGCGTCAGGGCGGTGCATCTTGACATCGAGGAACTTTCCCGTCGCCGTCACACGATGGACGAGGCGAGCGGAGTGCGGGTGTATCTGATTCTCTGGAAAGCGTTTAAGGCGATGGAGGCGGTGGACCGGGCGAGCCTGCGGGCGGTTGGCTTTCCCAGCCTCTCGGACTTTTCCTTGCTCGAGGTCTTGCTCCACAAGGGGCCTCTGCCGGTGAACGAGATCGGGCGGCGGGTTTTTCTGACCTCGGGCTCGATCACATCCGCGGTTGATCGGGGCGTGCGACAGGGCTGGGTCGAGCGTCGATCGTCGCCGGCGGACGGGCGTGTCGTGGTGGTCCATCTCACCACGGCGGGCCGTGAGGTGATCGAGGGGGCCTTCGGGCGGCACGCACGGGCCCTCGAAAAGGCAGCCAGCCCGCTGGAGCCGGCCGAGCGCGTGCAGCTCATCGCGCTTCTCAAGAAGCTGGGCCACCACGCGGCGTCGGTCCGTTCCGAGATCGAAGCGGGGGAGGACGCGCCGGGGGCGGCGCCTCAGTCGACGTAGCGCTGCACGATGGGAATGCGGCGGCCGACGCCAAAGGCGCGGACGGTGATCTTGAAACCCGGGGCCGACTGCTTGCGCTTGTATTCGTTGAGGTCGACCTTGCGCACGATGTCGTCGACGACGGCCTGTTCATAGCCGGCCGCGACGATCTCGGCGCGGGACTGCGCCTCCTCGACGTAGAGCCGGAGGATGCCGTCGAGGATCTCGTAGGGAGGGAGGGAGTCCTCGTCCTTCTGGTCGGGGCGCAGTTCGGCGGAGGGCGGCTTGTTGATCGTGTTCCAGGGGATGACTTCGCGCTCGCGGTTGAGCCAGCGGCAGAGGGCGAAGACCTGCGTTTTGGCCACATCGGAGATGACCGCGAGTCCGCCCGCCATGTCCCCGTAGAGGGTGCAGTAGCCGACAGCGATCTCGCTCTTGTTGCCGGTCGAGAGGAGAAGCGCGCCGAACTTGTTGGAGAGGGCCATCATGAGCATGCCACGGGAGCGAGCCTGGATGTTTTCCTCCGTCACGTCGGGCGGCCGGTCGCCGAAGAGCGGGTCGAGGGCCTCCTGCGCGGCGTCCACGATGTCGGCGATCTCGAGGGTGTGAAAGGCGATGCCGAGGTTCTCGGCGAGCGCGCGGGCGTCGTCGCGGCTGTGCTGGCTCGAGATGCGGGAGGGGAGGCTCACCCCGGTGACCTTGTCGGGACCGAGCGCACTGACCGCGATGGCGGCGGTGAGGGCGCTGTCGATGCCGCCGGAGAGAGCGATCACGGCGCGTTCGAAGCCGCTCTTGCGCAGATAGTCGCGCACCCCGAGGACAAGCGCGTCGTAGGTGTCGGCGAGGGCATCGCGAAAGAAGGCGGGATGCACCTGGGGCTTGCGCCCGAGTTCGACGACGCGGCACTCCTCGGCAAAGGGAGCGAGGCCCGCGATGAGTTCACCATCGGCCCCCATGACCATGGAATGGCCGTCGAAGATGAGTTCGTCGTTGCCTCCGACGGCATTGACATAGACCACCGGCGCGCCCACCCGCTCGGCGGCGCGGCGCACGATCGTCGCCCGTGTCGAGTCCTTGTCGGCGTGCCAAGGACTGGCCGAAAGATTGAGGAGCAGATCGAGCGGCGCGCCCTCCATCCCTCCGAGAGGATCGCGGTCGTAGTGGCGACTGGTCTCCACCACCGGCCCCGTCCAGATGTCCTCGCAGATCGTGAGTCCGATGCGCCGGCCGCGCCATTCCACGATGGTGGGCTGCCCGGCGGAGGCGAAGTAGCGGTCCTCGTCGAACACATCGTAGGTCGGGAGGAGCGTCTTGTGCGCGACATGCTTCACTTCGCCGCCCTCGCACCAGGCCGCGGCGTTGAAAAACGGGCGACCACGTGGCGCCGGGTTGGGGGCGACGTAGCCAATGACGGCCGGCACCGCCCCCACCTCGTTCGCAAAGGCC
>JBKHAU010000361.1:0-3392 GCA_046542725.1 Opitutales bacterium | reverse complement strand
GGACGCCTGCCTCGCCTTCGAGGATCTGCTGGAACGCCCCTGCCCCATCCTCTGGGACGCCCACCACACGTTTCACAAAGCCGGCGAAGCCATCGCCGAAACCTGGGAGCGCATCCGCCCCTTCGTCCGGCACGTCCACTTCAAAGACAGCGTCGCCGAACCCAACGAGATCAACGACTACACCCTGGCACTGCCCGGCGAGGGCCGTTTCCCGCTCGCCGAACTCTTCCACCTCTTGCGCCGCGACGGTTACCGGGGAGCCGTCTGCCTGGAATGGGAACGCAAATGGCAACCGTGGTCGCCCCCCCTCTCCGCCGCCCTCGAAGGGCTCGCCCGAACCCTCGCAGCCAGTGCCTGAAAACCTCACCATGCCAATCAACCTGCTCCTCTCCGAATCCGAATGGGCCGCCCTGAGCGACAAACTCGAAGACCCGTTCTTCCAGCGCGTCCACGCAAACAACGAACGCGCCGTTGACATCATGATCGAGGAAGGGCGGGAGGATTTCTGGAACCTGGCCGGAGATCTGACCCGTCCGGACCTCGGTCGCGGCAATCCCTGGAACTGGCGCGTCCCCAAGAACCGACTCTACCGCTTCGCGCTCTCCTGGCGGCTGACCGGTCGCGAGGATTCCCTCGCCGAGGCGCTCCGGGCGGTCGATGTCCTGCTAGATCGATCCTACTGGAGAGCCCACGAGCGATTCGGGTTGCGGCACGCGGATCTGAGCACGGCCGACTGGTGGACCAACGCCACCTTCGCGCTCGAAGCGCTCGCCCCCGCGCTATCCGAGGAACGGGAGAACGGCTTGCGGCAATTGCTCACCGAGTGGGCTCTGCCCGCCTATCTGAAGGGCGTCGAAGAAGGCGATTGGTGGCGCTACGCCGAGTTCAACTGGGGTGCCGCTGTCCACGGCGGAGCCGGGCTGGCGGCCCTGGCCGTGCAGGACACGGCTCCCGACCTGGCCGGGCGGGCCCTCGCCGCCGCGCGGCGCGGCCTCCGCTTCGTCATCGACAACCTGCCGGCGGGCGGCGGCTGGACCGAGGGGCTGATGTATCAGACCACCACCCTGGCGCACCTGACGGAATTCGTCGCCGCACTCCACCCGCTGACCGGCGACGATCTCGGCCTCGCCGCCAACCCCCGTCTGCACGACTCCCTCGACTCGCGTCTGCGGATGCTCGGCGGCGACCAGCATCCGCTGAATTTTTCCAACATCAACGAACGCAGCGAAGAGTGGCGTCTGCCCGCCGCCTACTGGTGGGCGCGGCGCTGCGGACGCCCCGAGTGGGCGGGCTTCGAGGACGCCTTTCCGCGCCTCTGGCAGGACACCCTGGGCATCGCCTACGAAGTCGAAACCTTCTGGTGGCGGGAGGCGCACCAGCCCACCAAGCCGTGGACCCAGGCCGGGGGCCTCTGGCACGGGCGCGAACTCGACTGGCTTTCCTGGCGCCGCAGACGGACCTGGCTGGGACTGCGTTCCGGTTTCAACGGAGGCAACCACAACAATCTCGATCTCGGCCAGGTCATCTTCGGAGTCGACGAAGCTCGCATCCTCCGAGATCCCGGCTACGGCATCGGCCAGACCGCCCGCCACAGCTGCATCACCCTCAAAGGCCGCGACCAGACCATCGATGCCAGCGCGAAAATTTTCCGCGCCGAGGAATTTTCCGTCGCCGACGGATGGCTCCTCCACGTCGCCTGCGATCTGCGGGCCTGCTACCCGCACACCCTCGACCGGCACGTCCGCCACCTCCTCGCCTTTTCCGACGGCGCCCTGCTCCTGATCGACGATCTGCTCGCCGCCCGCGGCCATCGCCTCAGAGCAACCGGCCGCCTCCAACTGGCCTCGGAACCGGAAACCTCCGAAGATGGCTGGCGGATGCCTCTAGGCAGCGGCGACGGCGAGATCCGGATCCGCTTTCCCCTGCCCGCCGAGGCATCCCTTGGCGAAGCCTTCGAGCACGAAGGGCAAACCACCCACCCGCTGACCTACACCAGCGGGGTGGACGCCCCCGCGGCTCTCTTCGCGGTGTCACTCTCGTGCGAAGGCGCGATCTCCGTCCGCCGGGAAGACCGCCGCTTGATCGTCTCCAGAGGGGAAACCGAAGCCACGCTCGATCTCGATTCCGGGATCGTCCATCCACCCATTCCACTTATCCAGCCATGAACGAAGAAATCCTGAAACTCATCCGCAAGGGCGTCGCCCTGCCTGCCACGCCGCTCGCCCTCACCGCCGGGCGGCAATTCGATGCCCATCGCCAAAAGGTGCTCATGCGCTACTACGTCGATGCCGGGGTCGGTGGCGTCGCCGTGGGCATGCACTTCACCCAGTTCGAGATCCGCAATCCCGGCGTGGGCATGTATGAGCCCGTCATGCGAACCTGCGCGGAAGAACTCGACCGCCTGAGCAAGGATCGCGGACGCCCGCTGATCAAGATCGCCGGTCTCAACGGCCTCACCGCAGACGCGCTCGGCCAGGCCCGCCTCGCCAAAGATCTCGGCTACGATTTCGCCATCGTCTCCATGGCCGCCTTCGGTCCGAACGCGATGGAACAGGATCTCCTCCACCACATGCGCGAAATCGCCAAGGTCATGCCCGTCTTCGGCTTCTACCTGCTGACCGGGGTCGGCGGCATCCCCCTGCCCTACAGCTTCTGGCGCGGGCTGGTGGACATCGAAAACATCTATGGCATCAAGATCGCCCCCTTCGAGCGCTACGGCACCGTCGATGTCGTGCGCGCGGTGGCCGACGCCGGCCGCCAGGACCAGATCACCCTCTACACCGGCAACGACGACAGCATCCTCTACGACCTCGTGACTCCCTTCGATTTCGGAACCGGCGAGGCGCGCATCCGCGGCGGCCTCCTCGGCCAGTGGGCCTGCTGGACGAAGACCGCCGTCGAATTCCTCGAAAGCGTCCACGCCTGGTGGGATTCCGGAGAGCCCCTCCCCCGCGAGATGCTCACCCTCTCCGCGCAGATGACCGATGCCAACGCCGCCATCTTCGACGTCCGCCACAACTACGCCGGCAGCATCCCCGGCGTGAACGAAATCCTCCGCCGCCAGGGTCTCCTCGAGCGCATCGACACCCTGAAATTCGACGAGGTGCTCGCCCCCGGCCAGAGCGCCGAAATCGACCGCGTCCGCCGAGCCTACCCCCACCTCACCGACGACGCCTTCGTGGCGGAAAACCTCGAACGCTGGCTTGCCGAGTAAACCTTTATTTCATTTCCACCCGTGAGTATTCCAAATGTTGCCCTCATTGGCGTGACCGGCTACGGTCACGTTCACCTGTCGTGTTTACAAGAAGAACAAAAGGCCGGTGGATGCCGTGTCCGCGCGGCCACCGTCATCAACCCGGACGATGCTCCCGAACAAATGTCCTGGCTGCGGG
>JBKHAU010000360.1:0-3415 GCA_046542725.1 Opitutales bacterium | reverse complement strand
CGGAGCGATCTACGGAGTCTTCGACCTCGTCGAGAAGATGGGCGTGTCCCCCTGGCATTTCTGGGCGGACGTGCCGGTGCGCACCCACGAAAGCATTTATGTGCGCGGCGACCTGCGCCTCTCCGACGCTCCCGTCGTGCGCTACCGCGGCTTTTTTCTCAACAACGAGGCGCCCGCCCTGACGAATTGGGCCCACGCCAACTTCGGGCAATACAACCACGAGTTTTACGTCCACGTCTTCGATCTCCTGCAACGCCTCAAGGCCAACTACCTCTGGCCCGTGATGTGGAACAACTCCTTCAATCACGACGACCCTCGCAACATGGTCCTGGCCCATGAGTATGGCATCGTCATGGGCACCTCCCACCACGAGCCGATGATGCGCGCCGACAAGGAATGGGACGTCTTCGGGGAGGGTCCCTGGCAATACTCGACCAACGCCGCCAACCTCGACCGCTTCTGGCGCGGCGGGGTGGAGCGCAACAAGCCCTTCGACAGCCTCATCACCCTCGGCATGCGCGGGCGCGAGGACACCGCGATGAGCGAGGGCAAGAACATCGCCCTGCTCGAAGAGATCGTCGCCAACCAACGGGAGATCATCGCCGAGGTCCACGAACGGCCGGCCGAGGAGGTGCCCCAGGTGTGGACCCTCTACAAGGAGGTGCAGGGCTTCTACGAACGCGGCATGCGCGTGCCCGACGACGTCATCCTCCTCTGGACAAACGACAACCGGGGCAATGTCCGCCGCCTCCCCACCCCGGAGGAACGCAAGCGGCCTGGAGGCGCCGGCATGTATTACCATTTCGACTACGTGGGCGGCCCCCGGTCCTGGCGCGGGCACAACGCCATGCCCCTCGCCAAGATGTGGGAGCAGATGCACCTCACCTACCGCTACGGCGCCGACAAGGTCTGGATCGTCAATGTCGGCGGGCTCAAGTTCCACGAGTTCCCCCTCGAGTTTTTCCTCCGCATGGCGTGGAACCCGGAGCGCTGGCCGGAGACCCGTCTCGAGGAGTTTGGCCGGCTGTGGGCCGCGCGGGAGTTCCCCGCCGAATACGCCGCGGAGATCGAAGACCTCGTCACCGCCTACGCCCGCCACAACGGCCGGCGCACGGCAGAACTGCAAGCGCCCGAGACCTACAGCCTCCTCAACTATGACGAAGCCGAGCGCATCCTCGCCGAACTCGAGGAGATGGTGACGCGCGTCGACGCCCTCCGTGCAGCCATGCCGGAGACCTACCTCACCGCCTTTCACCAGCTCGTCTGGCACCCGGTGCGGTTTGCCGCCAACATCACGCGGCTCAACATCGCGGTCGGGCGCAACCGCCTCTACGCCGCCCAGGGGCGTGCCTACGCCAATGAGTACGCGGAGCAGGCGCGCGAGTATTTCGCCTTCGATGCGGAACTGCGGAACCGCTTCGACGCGCTCAACGAGGGCAAGTGGCGCCACATGACGGATCAACCCCACATCGGCTACCTCCACTGGCAGAGTCCGCAGGGCAACCAGTTGCCGGCCCTCGCCCTGTATGAGCCGGGCAACTACGGCGAAATGGGCGTGGCGGTGGAAGGCTTTGCCACCGCCTGGCCCTCCCATCCGCAGGGCACGAGCCCCCGCCAGGGAGGCTATGCCCTGCGCTTCGACTCCTTCGGCGAGGAGGCGCGCGAGCTGCGCGTCTTCAATCGCGGGACCCAGCCCTTCGCTTTCAACGCGACCGCGAGCGAACCTTGGATCCGCCTCAGCCATCCCGAGGGTGAGGTCACGCGGGAACAGGTCATCACCGTCTCGATCGACTGGGACGCCCTTCCCGATGGCCCTGCCCGCGGCTCGATCGAGATCGCCGGCCCCGGCTACTCCCGCCCGCACATCGCCGTCCACGCGACCAAGCCGGCAGCCGACCTGCGCGAGCAGGCCCGTGGCTTTCTCGAAGCCGATGGCTACGTCTCGATCGAGGCGCCCCACTACGACCGCAACGTCGCGCGCAACGGCTACGCCTGGCGCGAGATCCCCGACCACGGCCGCACCCTCGCCTCGATGTCCCCCTTCCCCGTGACCGATCACAGCTTCGAGGACCCGGCCGAGGCTCCCTTCCTCGAGTATGAGGTCACCTTTTTCTCCACCGGCACCTTCGAGCTCCAGGCCCTTCTCGCGCCGAGCTGGCCCTTCATGCCGGGCCGCGGCCTGCGCTACGCCGTGTCGATCGGCGACGCCCCGCCCCAGATCATCGACCTCACGGCCGACTTCCATAACGAGGACGCGGTCTGGGAACAGCGCGTGCGCGACGGCGTGGCGATCAGCCGCTCCTACCACACCGTGAACGAAGCCGGCCCCACCACCCTCCGCGTCTACATGATCGATCCCGGAGCCACCCTGCAGAAGCTCCTCATCGACACCGGCGAACTCCTCCCCAGCTATCTGGGCCCCGAGCAGAGCCCGCAACGGTAGGCAGGCCCCCCGCCTGCACCCGTCCCCCGCCGCCCCGTCTGAAGAACCGCTTCGACAGGCCGGCCGGGGGCGGTCGCGGCCTGCCCTCGAAACCCTTGATCGCGCCTTCCTCCTCCACGCGGGGAGGACGAGAAAACATCCCGGGCCAAGCTTCGCAGGCGAAACCGATGCCAGGCGACGGCCTTGGGCCGGACGGCACGAACGCAACCGCGCCCACTCCCAAAGATGGGTCAAAAACCCGCCCTGACGGATCCAAGGACGTGACCGCGTTCCGCAGTCCAATCTGGTGGAGCCGATCGGGATCGAACCGACGACCTCCACAATGCCATTGTGGCGCTCTTCCAACTGAGCTACGGCCCCAGATTGATTCGCTCCAGCGAACTGGGCGAATGAGAAAGCGGGAAAACAACGAAGGGCGCGGGGTGGCGTCAACCGCAAAAGAAGACGAGTTGTGGGCAAAGCGGCGAAGGCGGGTCGCGATCCTCCCGCGAGAGCGCACGGCCCCGGGGTTTTCGGGTTGCCGGCCCCGCCCGGAGCGGTGCACGGTGTTTCCTTAATGGCAACGCAACCGGTCCGAGCAGTCCTCGCCCTTGAAGACGGCAGCGTCTTTCAGGGCAAAGCCTTTGGCGCCCCCTGCACCGTGGTGGGCGAAGCGGTCTTCAACACCTCCATGACGGGGTATCAGGAGATTCTCACCGACCCGTCCTACTTTGGGCAGATCGTGACGCTGACCGCGCCCCAGATCGGCAACTACGGGGTCAACCCGAGCGATCTCGAGGCGATTCACCCGATGGCCGCGGGGCTCGTCGTGCGCGATCTCAGCCCGGTGGTGAGCAACTGGCGCAGCACGCAGTCCCTCAGCGACTATCTTGCCGAGCACGGCAAGCCGGGTATCAGCGGGGTGGATACGCGGGCCCTGACGAAGCGCCTGCGCGTGCATGGCGCTCTCAAGGCCTGCCTCAGCACGGAGGG
>JBKHAU010000359.1:0-3432 GCA_046542725.1 Opitutales bacterium | reverse complement strand
GCGACCTTTGGCAACGCCGCCAGCGATCCGGCCGTGAGTGACCCGCTTCGCGATCCCGACCAGGATGGGCGCTCCAACCTGCTCGAATTTGCCTTGGGGCTCGACCCCATGGTCTCCGACATCGTCGAGCGCCGCACCCTCGTCTACGCACACGAAGCCGGCGGCGCCGTCTCCGCCGAATTTTCCTACTACCGCCTGAAGGACCGGGTGGGGATTCTCTACACTGTCGAGTCGGCCAATCGTCCCGAGGGGCCCTGGTCCGCGGTCGCTCCCGCCCCGGGGGCCGAGACCGTCGAGGTGATCGACAGCAATACCGAACGCGTGTCGATGGAGCTCGATGTGCCCGGCGACGGCACCCCCCTGTTCATCCGCCTCAAGGTGTCGACCGACTGAGCGCGTCGATAGGGCCCGTCCACGATGCCTTCCTTTCTCTTCAAGAACTCTCCCCACCGAACCGTCGTGGGTGGCTCGGCCAGCGGCCAGCCGGCGGACTCGCCGGATCTCCGGCTCGACCTCGAGGGCGCAGCTTCGCCCTTCAACTTCGTGGGCGCGCTGGAGATTTTTGGCGGCAACCAAATCTTCTACGGCTCAGGCAGCGCGATCTCGCCCAACTGGGTGCTGACCGCGGCGCACAACCTCGATTTCGATGATGACGGGCAGGCCGACAACGGCCTCAGCGTGGTCTTCCACCTGCCCGGCTTCAGTAGCTATACCGCCACCAGTAGCTTCCTCCACCCCGACTTTGGGGGCTTCTCCAATCCCAACCTCAACGACGATCTCGCGCTCCTGTATTTTGCCTCGCCCCTCCCGGAGGCGCTCTACTTCCCGTCGTTTACCAACCTAAAGGTCGGCGATATCGGCACGATGGCCGGTTTTGGGCGCTCGGGTTATGGGGATGTGGGCTACACGACGGCCGTGAGCGTGACCCAGCGGCGATTCGGGCAAAACGCCATCGATGTGCTTCTGCCGGACGATGAAGGCAGTGGCCGCGACGAACTCTTCGAGTACGATTTTGACGATGCCGCCACCACCGGCCTGGACGGCGGCAGCCTTGGTAACGAGATCGAGTCGATCATCGGGCCCGGCGATTCGGGCGGGCCACTCCTCCTCCGCCGGGAGGACGGCTTCGCCCTCGCCGGGGTCAACACGCACCTCTACGGCGGTCAGGGGCGCTTTGGCGAGGAAGCCGGTGGGGTGCGGATCGCGCCCTACCTCGACTGGGTCGCCCAGACCACCGGCCTCCCGCTCATCCCCGAACCCGCCGCCGCGGCCCTCCTCACCGGAGCGATGGCACTGCTTGCGCTGCTCGTGCGACGGGCTCCGCGCGGCCAGGACAGGTTCCGTTGAGCAGGGCTCAGAGACCGGCCTTCTGCGCGGGTTCGAGGCCGACGGCGGCGAGCCGTTCGAGGAGGTTGAAACGCTCGAAGAGCGCCCGGATCTCGGCGGGCTCGAGCCGGTGGGCCTCCAGCGTGGCGTCATTTGCGAGGGTCACGACGAGGGAGGCGATGACGGCGGACGATTCCTCGATGAGGCCTTCGTGAACCTTGTCCCAGGTATCGGCGAAATCGTGGTAGTAGCGCACCGACTCGCGTCGGATGGGGGCGTTGAAGGTGAGGGAGCGCACCCCCGCGAGCTGGTAGGGAGTGTGGTCGCTGGCCATCCAGTTGAGGTTTTCGACGCCCTTTTCGAGCGGCTCGTCACGGCGCTCATGCCAGCGTTCGAGAGCGGGCACGAGGCTGTCGGCGCCGAGCGCGTTGACGCCGATGGGGACGCCGACCATGTCGAGGTTGAGCATTGCGACGAGAGGTTCATCGGCGCTCAGGCGGGCCTGGTGCAGCGAGCCCCAGAGGCCGATTTCCTCCGCGTCGAGCCAGATGAGCTCAACGCTGTGGTGCAGATCGAGGCCGCGCAGGGCACGGGCGAGGGCAAAGAGTTGAGCGACGCCCAAGCCGTTGTCGATCGCCCCTTGTCCGAGGTCCCAGCTGTCGAAGTGGGCCCCGACGACGAGTGTGCTCGAGGAGCGACCGGGAAAACGGACCCGCACATTGGCGGCCTCGGTGGGGAGCGATCGGGAGCGGGTCGTGAGGCGCAGACGCACCGTCTGCCCGTCGGCGAGGAGCCGCTGCATCCAAAAGCCTTCTTCCTGGGTGATGGAATAGATCGGGACGGCGAGCGGCGTGCCACTGAAGTTTCCCGAACGGGCGAGGACCTGGCCGCCGCCGACGCGGTTGATGAAGAGCAGGCCGGTCAGCCCGCGGTCAGCGGCGATCTCGGCGAGCTGGTCGGAGCGATGCCGCGCGTTGGGCGCGACGAGGCCGATGGCTCCGCGCAGCTCGCCCGCGGGGTAATCTTCCTCCCCCCCGCGCCCGATATACACCACCGGCCCCTCGACCGGTGGATGCGGCTCGCTGTAGGCCAGTGCGGCGCTGCGCACGGGTCGCTCGATCGGCGCGAGGAGGGCGACCTCGTCCGCTCCGCGGATCCAGCCGGGAATCGGAAAGGGGATCACTTCCGGCTCGAGTCCGAGGGCGGCCAGTTCGTCCACGAGGCGGGCACGGGCGGCGGCATGGGTTTCGGTGCCCGGCAGGCGGCCCCCGAAGTCGTCGACGAGGGCGCGGAGGAAGGCACGTGGCGCTTCGTCCGCCGCCACCGCCTCAGCGATCGCGTCGGCGTCGGCCGCGAACGCGACCGAGGATGCGGAACAAAGGAGCAGGATTGCGCCCGGACGGCGGAGGCGGAGGAGGGATTCGAGGATCATAAAGGGGAATCGCTTCAGGGTTGGGAACTCACCTCGTCGGTGATCGAAACGGTGGCGAAGTCGAGGACGCGGCGGAGCGGACCGTGCGTGAGGGTCAGCTTGCGGGAGTGCATCGGCGCGTGGAGGAAGGGTCCTGCGAAGAGGTCCCAGCGCGCGAAGTCGACGCGGCTCCCGTTCACCACCGGATCCTCGCCATAGGCGGCCTCCAGGCGGTCGCCGCGCAGGGTGGTGAAGCGCACCATCGGCTTCGGCGCGGTCGAGGTCTCGAGCGGGAGGTCGCGGATGGCCGCCTTGAAGGCTTCCCAGTCGGGGAATTCGTCTGCCGCCGCCACCTGCAGGACGAGGCCGTTGGCGCGCGAGGGGGAGACGAGGCGCTGGCCGCCGTTTTCGAGTGGTTCCCAGCGATAGGACGCGAGCGGGTACCAGGCGACGAGGGCATCCCCGCCGCGGGCGAAGATCCATCCCGACGGGTCTTCCTCGAGATGGGTGAGGTCTTTCGAGAAGAAGCCGTTGACGTGCTCGTGGTTCGCCCCCTCCGGCGGGAAGTAGAGGGCGAAGAGGGCATCCTTTTCCTGATACACCTGCTCGTGGGGAGAGCCGCCGAGGAAGGTGTCCTCCGACATGTAGGTCGGCTTGCCCTGGCGGGTGACGGCCTCCGGCATCGAGTCCGGCAT
>JBKHAU010000358.1:0-3444 GCA_046542725.1 Opitutales bacterium | reverse complement strand
AAGCCCGGCGCGCAACGGACCGGCTGGTCACCTCCTTTCGTTCGATCGTCGAGGCAGCCCGCGAAAAAGGCGTGCGCATCGGTGTGGAAAACCGCGAAGGGCTCACCGAGTTGCCGCTCGACGCGCAGATGGGCGACCTCCTCGAACGGCTCGGCGAGCCGGAGATCTTTGGCTACTGGCACGATGCCGGCCATGCCCAACTCAAACACAACCTCGGCCTGCTCGACCACCACGCGATGCTCGAGGCGCAGGCCGACCGGCAGCTCGGGTTTCACCTCCACGACGTGAGTGCGGGCGACCGCGACCACTGCGAAATCGGCACCGGCGTGATCGATTGGGAGATGCTTGGCCGCCACCTGCGTCCCCATCACGTCGTGGTGCTGGAGCTCAGCCCCCGGCTGAAAAGTGACGCCATCCGCGCCTCGAAGACCTTCGTCGAAGAACGGGTCTTGCCGCAGGCCACGTGAGCTCAGCGCTCAGGCCGGGTCGTCGCTCTCCACCGTGAGTTCCCTGATCCAGCGGCGATGTGGGCCGCTCACCGCGATTTCTTCGAGCGTCGCGACGGGGTGGGCAAAAAGATCCTGGCCGCCCTCACCACGGCTGTCGCCGGCAAGCGCTTCGAGGGCCGTGGCGGCATCCTCGGGCACCCAGATGTGCTCCTCGATGAGTTGATGGCTGATACCGCGCCGGCGCTTGGCGAGGAGGTGCCAGGCGGCGGGTGGCTCGCCCATCGACCACTCCGGCAACTCGGCGAGCTCGGCCAGCCGACGCGCCCCGCGCCGGGCCCGCGCGAGGTGAATGCGCCCGGCTTCGAGGATCCAGAGGCGATGCACCGTGCGGCGTTCGCTTGCGCGCCGGCGGATGCGGGGCAGCTCACCGGCCACCCCGGTGGCGAGGGCGCGGCAGCCGGCCTTGAGCGGGCAGAGGAGGCAGGCGGGGCGGTGCTTTACACAGACCATCGCCCCCAGCTCCATGAGGGCCTCGTTGTGCACCCCCGGTGCAGCCGGATCGAGAAATGCCTCCGCGAGTGGCCGCACCGCCTTGCCCGCCGCCGCGGCATTGGGGAAAGCCTCCTCCAACCCCGCCACCCGGCTCAGCACGCGGATGACATTCCCATCCACCACCGCCGCCGGCACCTCGTAGTGCAGGCTGCAGATCGCGGCCGCGGTGTAGGGGCCGATGCCGGGCAGCTCGAGCCACTCCCTGACCGTGCGCGGCGGCGCGTCGCGCTCCGTCAGGGCGCGGGCGAGGCGCTGGAGATTGCGCGCCCGAGCGTAGTAGCCCAGCCCCGACCAGGCGGTGAGGACGGCTTCCTCCGGGGCCGCCGCCAGCGCGGCGAAATCGGGAAACGCCCGCATCCACCGGGCGAAATAGGGGAGGACCGTCGCGACCTGCGTCTGCTGACACATGAACTCCGAGACGACGGTGCGGTAAAGCGTGCGCTCGACCCGCCACGGAAGCGGGCGCGCGGCACTCGCAAACCATTCCTGAAGAGGCGCGCGCAGCGCCTCGAGAGAGGCTGGCGGGGAACTGGATTTTACGTCTGACAAGGTTCCGGTGTTTCTGCCTTATTGCCCGCCATGCCCAAGAAAAAAGCGGAAGAGGGGCCCAAGCGGCTCACCTCCCACACCCTGAAGCTCGACGAGGCGCAGATGGAGGCGCTGTCGGAGCTGTGTGAGCGGCGGATGTACCAATACTACTTCGTCGACCACACACTGTTTGCCTACAAGGCGCCCCGCGAGGAGGTGAACATCGTGGGCTACAAGAGCGGCAAGGTGGTCATCCAGGGCAAGGGCACGGAGGCCTTTGTGCAAAACACGATCGAAGCCGAGATCACCGGCGCGGCGAAGCTCGGCTACGAGGAGTTTCACAATCCCGAGTGGTTCGAGACCCATGCCGGCCTCGACGAGGCGGGCAAAGGCGACGTCTTCGGGCCGCTGGTCTCCTGCTGCGTGATCGCCGACGGCGACATGGTGCGGGAGTGGCGCGAGAAGGGGGTGAAGGACTCGAAAGCGCTCAACGACAACTCCATCATCCGCCTCGAGAAGATCATCCTCGGGACGAAGGGGGTGGTCGTGAAGAAGGTTTTCGCCGGGATGAGCCGCTACAACGACCTCATGTCCCGCCCCGGGGCGAACCTCAACAAGCTGCTCGCCTGGTATCACAGCCGCGCGCTCCAGCAGGCCCTCGCGGAGCGCCGCGACGACGTCGAGTGGGGGCTCGTCGACCAGTTCAGCAAGGCCCCGCTGACCCAGCAGCAGCTGAAGAAGGAGGGCGTCCAGTTTGACCTGAGGATGCGGACCAAGGCGGAGAGCGATCCGGTCGTGGCGGCGGCCTCGATCTGCGCCCGCGCGGAGTTCGTCCGCCAGCTCCGCAAGCTCAGCAAGGAGTTCGGCGAGGAGCTGAAAAAAGGCGCCAGCGCGGCCGTCAGGGAGCAGGGCAAGGAACTCGTCGCGAAGCTCGGTGAGCACCGTCTGAAGGACTTTGCCAAGACCCACTTCAAGACCGCCTACGAGATCCTCGGTCTTCCCGTGCCGGAGAAGCCGCCCTATCGCGGGCGCGGCTGAGGCCGCCGGAAGCGTTTTTTCCTTCTTCTCACCGCATGGACAAACTACGTCGCTTCGATCTTCGCGCCCTCCCCGAGGGCGGCTGGCTCTGCGGGATCGACGAGGCCGGACGTGGGGCGCTTGCCGGGCCGGTCGTGGCGGGGGCGGTTTTCATCGAGGGGACGGCGCTGCGCTCGCGGCGCTTTCGCCGCACCTGGGCACAGGTCAACGACTCCAAACAGCTCAGCCCCGCGCAGCGCGAGACGATCCACGGCGTCATCCGGGAGGAGATCGCGGCGGGGCGGCTCCGCGGGGCCGCGGGCGAGGCCTCCGTCGCCGAGATCGATCATCGCAACATTCTTGGGGCCACCCGCCTCGCGATGCAGCGAGCCCTCGAGCGCGCCTGTCCGGCGCACTGGCAGCTCCCGTGCGGAGACGTCGGCGAACTCTTCGCGGGGAACCCTGCCGCGGTGCCCGGCGAGATCCTCGTCGATGGTCGGCCCCTCCGCCCCTTTCCCTACCAGCACCGAGCGCTCGTGAAAGGCGACGCGCGCAGCTTCGTCATCGCGCTTGCCTCGATCGTCGCCAAAGTGACCCGCGACGCCGGCATGGTCGAACTCGATGCGGTCTATCCGCAATACGGTTTTGCCCGGCACAAGGGCTACGCGACCGACGAGCACTGCGAAGCGCTGCGCGCGCACGGGCCTGCTCCCGTCCATCGGCCGCTCTTTCTGCGTCGCATTCTGAATGGAGGCTGCATCGGCGATGAGACGCAGGAGGACCTCTTCGAGGGCGAGTCTCCGGTTGCACGATACGGTTGACGCCTGCCGCCGGCCGGCGCTCGATGAAGTCTTTGTCCAAACCCCCATCCGCCGTTTCCTTCCATGTCCGAAGCGCG
>JBKHAU010000357.1:0-3445 GCA_046542725.1 Opitutales bacterium | reverse complement strand
CACGCCTCGATCCCAGGGCTGCGCCTTGGGCTGGTATGCGGAGCCCCTTTGGGGCATGGGGCGCGGGTGTGGGCGTCACTAACGGAGCCATGCGTGCCAGCTGGTATGTGGAGCCCCTTTGGCCATGGGGCGCGGGCATGGGCGGCTCCGACGGAGCCATGTATACCAGCCCGGGGTGCAACCCCGGAGAGAAATTGAAAACGAGCGCGTTCTGAAGGAACGCGGCAAAAGATGCGGCGTTCCTTCAGAACGCGTGGAACCGGAGGCACGCCTCGACCCCGGGGCTGCGCCCTGGGCTGGCATGCGGAGCCCCTTTGGGGCATGGGGCGCTGGCGTGGGCCTCGAATCCAGGGCTGCGCCCCGGGATGGTATGCGCAGCCCCTTTGGGGCGAGGGGGGGCGCCCGGCCTCATCTTCTCACCAGACGTTGGTGTCGTCGGCGGTCAGGCTGCGGCAGAAGGCGGTGAGGAGTTGGACGGTGTGTTCGACGTCGGCGAGGTCGACGATTTCAGCGGCGGTGTGCATGTAGCGCAGGGGGATGCTGACGACGCCGGTGGCGATGCCGCCGTGGCCCATCTGAAGTTCGCGGCCGTCGGTGCCGGTGGGGCGGGGGTCCGCCTCGACCTGATAGGGGACGCCGGCTTTGTCGGCGCAGGCGATGAGGCGTTCGAAGACGTGGGGGTGGATGTTGGCGCCGCGGGTAATGATGGGGCCACCGCCAAGCGTGAATTCGCCGAATTTCTTGTTGTCGCACTCGGGGTGATCGGTGGCGTGACCGACGTCGACCGCGAGGGCGAAGTCGGGTTGCTTGCGGTTGGCCACGGTGCGCGCCCCGCGGCAGCCGATTTCCTCCTGGGCGGTGGCGACGGCGATGACCTTGGCCTGGAGGCCGTTGCGGTCGGCGGCGAGGCGGCGGAGGGTCTCGCAGACGGCGTAGCAGCCGACCTTGTCGTCGAAGGCGCGGGCGATGCCGACAGTGCCGTGGAGCCACTCGAAACCCTGGTTGTAGACGCCGACGTCGCCGATGCGCACGCGCTGGAGGGCCTCGGCCTTGCTCTTGGCCCCGATGTCGATCCAGAGGTTTTCGCGCTCGGGGGTCTTCTTGCGCTCCTCTTGGGTGAGGAGGTGAATCGCGCGTTTGCCGGTGACGCCTTTCACGACGCCGTCGCGGGTCAGAATCTCGACGCGGCGGCCGGCGATGGTGTTGAGGTCGATGCCGCCGATGGTATCGAAGTAGAGGAAGCCGCGCTCGTCGACGTAGGTGATGATGAAGCCGAGTTCGTCCATGTGACCGGCGAGGAGGACGGAGGGTGCGCCCTCGGGGTGGAGGGTCGCGATGCGCTGGCCGAGGGGATCCTTTTCGTAGGTGTCGGCGGCGGGCGCAAGGTGCCGGTCGATGACGGCCTGGGCCTCGGTCTCGTAGCCGGAGGGGGAACGGGCGGCGAGCAGTTCGGCAAGGAAATCGGGCAGGTAATTGGGTTCTGCTGACATATGGAAAGGAGTTTTGGGCTTCCCCTGTGGACCGGCTAGTCTTTTCTCTGCCGGCACGATGCGAGTCTATCCAGCGATCGATCTGCGGCGCGGCCGCGTGGTGCGCCTGCTCCAGGGCAAGGCAGAAGCCGAGACCGTCTATTTCGAGGACCCGGCGGAACCGGCGCGTGCCTGGCGCGCGGCGGGGGCCGACTGGGTCCACGTCGTCGACCTCGACGGCGCCTTCACTGGGGCGGGGGAAAATCGGGCCGCGCTCGAGGCGATCCTCGCGACCGGGATGCAGGTCCAACTCGGCGGTGGCCTGCGCACCCGCGAGGCGGTCGAGGGTGCCCTTGCTCTCGGCGTGAGCCGGGTCGTGATCGGGACGCGGGCGGCGCAGGAACCGGCCTTTGTCGGCGAACTGGTGAAGGCCTTTGGCGGCGAACGCATCGCGGTGGGGATCGACGCGAAGGACGGCAAGGTGGCGATCAAGGGCTGGGTCGAGACGGTCGCACTCGAGGCGCTCGAACTGGCGCGCACGGTCGACGGACTGGGTGCGGGAGCGATCATTTACACCGACATCAGCCGCGATGGCATGTTGAGCGGGCCCAATCTCGAGGCGCAGGCGCGCATGCTCGAGACCGTGGGCTGCAAGGTCATCGCCTCGGGCGGCGTGAGCACGCCGCAGGATCTCGCCGACCTGCGGGCACTCGGTCAGCGGCACGCGAACCTCGATGGCGTCATCACGGGCAAGGCGCTCTACGAGGGCCGCATCGACCTGGCGACCGAGCTGGGACGTTGACGCAGAAACGCGTCCTTTTGTGCCACCAAGAGGCGCGCAGAAGACAGAAGAACGGATCGTGCGGATGCGAGTTGAATGCCGATGGAGCGGAGGTCCTGCCGGGAGCGGATTCTCCTCGTGAATTGTCATGCTTTTTCGCGGCTACCGGTGGCGGTGGGTGGCGTGGCGAAAGGACTGGGATTGGTGACGGCCGGTAATTCATTTGCTTCATCGGGCGGATGCTTCTGACTGGGGTGGATCCTTGCAGGCTCTTCACAACGACATGACGACGCACGGCACCATTATCGGCTGGAAGGAGTCCGTCGCACTCCCCGACTGGGGGATCGAGGGGCTGCGCGCGAAGGCGGATACGGGTGCGCGGCGCTCGGCGATCGACGTGAAGCACCTGCGGGAGTTGCCGGACGGTCGCATTGAGTTCGACATCGTGCTCGACCGGCGGCGTCCGGACGAGACCCGCCGGATCGTCTCCGAGGTGAGTCACGTGACTCATGTGCGCTCGAGCAACGGGCAGCAGCATGAGCGGTATTTCGTGACCACGCGTCTCCGGCTCGGGGGACGGGAAAAGCTCATTGAACTCAGCCTCGTGAACCGGCGGGAGATGGTTTGCCGCATGCTGCTCGGGCGCAAGGCGCTCGAGGGCGACTACCTTGTCGACTCTTCCCGGACCTACGTCCTCGGCCCGCGCAAGCGGGCAAAAGCGACGGTGGACCGTCCCTCTTCGAAACCCAAAACGCGAAAGCGCCTCCCATGAACCCGCTCAACATTGGCATTCTCTCCCGCGGCCCGCGGCTCTACAGCACTCGCCGCCTGAGGGAGGCGGCGACTGCCCGCGGTCACCGTGTGAAGGTTTTGGATACGCTGCAGTTCGCGCTCTATCTCGAGTCCGGCACGCCCGACCTGACTTACCGCGGTCGGCGCATCTCGCACTATGATGCGATCATTCCGCGTATCGGCAGCTCCATTACGTTTTTTGGGACCTCGGTCGTGCGGCAGTTTGAGCAGATGGGGGTCTACTGCCAGAACACGGCGGCGGCGATCACCGCCTCGCGCGACAAGCTGGCTTCGATGCAGACCCTCAGCCGGCACGAGATCGGGATCGCTCCGACGGCCTATGTGCGGCGACAGAGTGACGTCCTGCAGGCGATCCAGACAATGGGAGGGGCGCCCGTGGTGA
>JBKHAU010000356.1:0-3448 GCA_046542725.1 Opitutales bacterium | reverse complement strand
CAAACTTGCGGTCTGCACCGCGTTCAATTTTAATCCCAGCCCCTGTCGTGGGCAGTCGGCCAAGAAGGGGCCCGTTTCGATCTCTTCCTTCGACTTTCTCGGCGAATCGAGTTCGAGTCCGGTTGTCGCTGCCCTACGACGGATCGAGCGTGGAAGGCCCCTGCTTGCCGGCCACTTTGTGGTAGCGGCCGGTGAGCTTGTCCTTCTCGTATTTGGTGAAGCCCTTGGCCTCGACGTTGCGATTATCGAGTTTGCTCGCGGTGGCGCCGGGAGGGTACTTGGTCGAGAGATTGGGGGGGAAGAGGACACGCCGCACCGGAGCCCCCGTGTCGGGGTGGTGGGTGAGCGCGGCGTCGCGCATCGACTGCACGATTTCAAAGCGTTCCCCGGACTTCCCGGAGGAGTCGACGACTTCATAGACGTAAACGGGCACGGGCAGAAGGCTGGGAAATTCGTTGATGACGGCAAGCGCCGAGACGATAAGAAGGTCAGGCGGGGAGCATGGATGAAGGGTCCACCCGGCCGTGCTCTCGAATGAATTTGACGGACTCAGGACTGCCGGTGCCTCCCGCGGGTCACGCCTTGCCCACAGGGTCGAACGGACCACTGTGGAAGCGTGCGGTCGGACTACTCGTGGCGGCGGTCGCGTATGTCCTCGCCTTCGGGGCGGGGCTCGGGCTCGAAAGCGCAGAGACGGGGATTCCGATCTTTTTTCCGGCTTCGGGGCTGGCGGTGATGCTGGCCTATCGCTGGGGCCGGGACATGGTTCTGCTGATCACGCTGCTCAGCGGCCTCATCGGGACCTATGTCTACTCCTCAGGAGTGATGGGGCTCAGTTTCGCGGTGGGATTCGGCGGGGCCGCCTTTTTCGCCGGTGACCTCCTCCGCCGCTGGCGGGTGGAGGCCGCCCTCGAGCGCATCACCGATGTCCTTCGCTTCGGGCTTGTCGCGGTCGTCCTCGCGCCGCTTTGGAGCGCGCTATGCACCTTGGGCGGGCTGTGGCTCGCAGGCCTCGGAACAGAGGAAGTGGGGGGGCTGGTGGCGCTTCTGCATTTCTGGCTCAGTGCGGCCCTCGGCACCCTCGTGGCCTGCCCGGTCTTCCTCGTCTGGTCGGCCAACACGCGGATCAACTGGAAGGACCACCAACTCGGCGAAGTGCTCCTCTGGCTCGTCGTCATGCTCGGGCTCGAGATGCTCGTCTTTCTCAACTGGGCACCGGTCGACACCCTGCGCTATCCGCTCGAGATCGCGGTCTTTCCCGTCGTCCTCTGGAGCGCGGTGCGCTTTGGCCAGCGCGGGGCGACCGTGGGGGTGGTCCTGACCGCTCTGATGGCCGCGCTCATGACCGAGGGTGGGGCCGAGAGCGGGACCCAGCCGGCGATCTACCTGTGGGTCTTTGTCGGCGTGGTGGCCTGCACCACGCTCCTTCTCGCCGCCGTTTTCACTGAATACCGCAACCGCGAGGACGAGATCCGGATGAACGAGGAGCGGCTGCGCGCCTTTGTCCGGGCAATCCCGGACCTCGCCTTTGTCATCTCGGCCGAGGGCTGGTATCTCGATGTCTTTGCCCCGCGCGCGTCGGTGTTCAGCGAGCGGGCGCAGCTCCTCAAGGGGCGGCGGCTGCAGGACATCTACCCGAAGTCGCTGCAGGACCAGTTCATGCAGGTCATCTCCGAGGTGCTCTCCACGGGCGAGGTGCGGGTGTGGCGCTACGTCATGGAGTTTCGGGGGCTGCCGCGCTGGTTTGAGGGGAGGGTGGCGCCGATGGAGCCGATCGAGGGCCATCCGCGCAGTGTCTTTTGGGTCGCTTACGACATCACCGAGAGCCAGCGCGCCAACGCCGCCCTGCATGAGCGTGACCGCCTGCTCCAGGCCGTGACCGAGGCCGAGGCCACTCTTCTGCGCACGCAGGACTACGAGACCGGCATCCGCCGCACGCTCGAGATCATCGGAAAGGGCATCGCGCTGGACCGCATCGAGGTGTTTCTCCTCCGGGCCGAGGCGGGGGAGGACGTCCTGCGCTCGAGCTTTCTCTGGAACCATCGTCCGCAAGCCGGACCGGTGGGCGCCTATGAGCAGGACCGCAGCGCGCCGGTGCTGCGCGAGGCGGAGTTTCGCGGGCCGTGGGGGACCCTGCGTGGGGGCTCGACCTGGACCCTGCGCGGGCGCAGCGATGCCCCCGCCAAGGTGACTGCCGGCATCCCCCCGGGATTCACCGTCAGCTCGCTCTGGGTGCCGATTTTCGTCGAGGAGTCGTTTGCCGGGGCGATCGCGTTCTCCGTTTTTCGCGAGATCCGCGAGTGGAATGAGAACGCCCACGCGGTGCTCCTTTCGCTGGCTGGTTCGCTGGGGGGCTTTATTGCGACCAAGCGTATCGAAGACGCCCTCAAGGATGCGAAGCGGCAGGCCGACGCGGCGAACAGTGCGAAGAGCGACTTCCTCGCCATGATGAGCCATGAGATCCGCACGCCGATGAACGCCATTCTCGGCTTCGCCGATCTCCTCGAGCAGTCGGGTTTGCCCGAGCAGCAGGCGGAGTATGCCCACATCATCGGGCGCAGCGGGCGCGATCTGCTCGAGCTGATCAACCACATCCTCGACTTTTCCAAGCTCGAGTCCGGACCCATCCAGCTCGAGCGCACGCGGCTGAACCTCGAGACGACCGTCATGGAGGTGCTCGAGATCATGCTCATGAAGGCGCGCGAGAAGAACCTCGTGCTCGACTACGAACTCCATGACGAAACCGACAAGGTATACATGGGCGACCCCTTGCGGGTACGGCAGATCCTCCTCAACCTGGTGAGCAACGCAGTCAAGTTCACCCGCACGGGGGAGGTCGTGGTGACCGTCGAGAGCCGTCTCGAGCGCGGCGCGCACCACCTCGTCCATTTCGCCGTGCGGGACACCGGCATCGGGATCCACCCCGAAAAGATGGACGACCTTTTCAAGGCCTTCACCCAACTGGACAGCTCGACGACGCGCAAGTACGGCGGCACCGGGCTGGGCCTGACCATCACCCAGCGCCTCGCGGAGAAGATGGATGGGCGCATCTGGGCGGAGAGTGAGGTCGGCAAGGGCAGCACCTTCCACGTCGAGATCCGCCTCGAAAAGGAAGACCACGAGGCGGAAAAGTCCGGTGGACCGGAGGCGGTGGTGCGCATCAGCCCGGATTTCGCCCGGGTCCATCCGCTGCGCATCCTCCTCGCCGAGGACGACCCGCGCAATACGCGCCTCGCGCAGGAGGTGCTGGGGCAACTGGGCTTCGACCCGGTCTGCGTGGAAGACGGGCGGGCGGCTCTCGAGCGGCTCGCGGGGCAGCCCTTCGACGTCGTCCTGCTCGACATCCATATGGCGCATGCCGACGGCATCACCATCGCCAAAGCCCTGCCCGCTGGCGAGGTGGGCTCGCCCAATGAGCAATGCATCCTCATCGCGTTGACCGCTTCCG
>JBKHAU010000355.1:0-3454 GCA_046542725.1 Opitutales bacterium | reverse complement strand
GGGGACGTCGGCGCTCCCGGGCGCGCTTCCCGCCGTCCGCTCGGGTCTACTCCGTTTCGACCGGCGGAAAGGCGCCGGGGAAGCGGGCGTCGCGGTAGATCGGGGCGGCGATCTCCGCGATATCGGCCGGGAGCGGGGGCAGCTGCACCTGCTCGGCAAAGGCCGGCTCGAGGCCGTAGCGGCTGAGCCGTGGCCCCTGGAAGAGCGTCCCGTCGTAGCGCTCGAAGAAGACGCTGTTCTCCTCGAAGCCCGTGCCCATGGCGTGGAAGTCCTCAAGGGTGTCGAAGGTGCGGTGCGAGATGTCGTTGTCGGCGGGGCTCCAGGCGAGGAGCGGCGTGCCCTCGAGGGGACGGCCGCGCTGGTAGTAGTACCGGAGGTTGCGCTCCATGCCCGAGAAGTCGCCCGCCGGGAGACGGCCGGTCCGCACGTAGACGTTGTGATCCGAATGATCCATCATCTCGTCAGTGAGACGATCGGCCAGTTCGTCGGTCTGCCAGGTCGCATGGAGCGGGAGGGGGAAGTCCGGGGTCACGACGATGAGGTTGTGCTCGAAGGCGTGGCTGTGGCGCTCGTCCACGTCGGGACCGCTCGCCGGGTGCCAGTCGAAGTGGTCGCCCTCCGCACTGCGGGGAGTGCGGTCGAAGACGGAAGCGGAATTGATGTAGGTGTTCTGATACACCTTGGCGCCCGAACTGTTGAGAATGCGGGTGCCGACGAGGCAGTCGACGAAGACGTTGCCGGCCGCGCGCACGCCCTTGGAGATCTCAAAGAAGAAGCCGCTCCAAGTGCGCTCCACCCAGTTGTTGGTGAACACCCCGTCGACGTTGCCGACATCGTACCAGATGCCGCAGGAGTCGGGGTTGTCGATCACGAGGTTTTCGTTGGCGGTCACGCGATAGCACTGGTTGAAGATCTTCAGGGCGGTCGCGTAGTAGCCGTGAATGCCCTCCATGTTGTTACGCGTGAAGATATTGCGCTCGATCAGCACATCGCTCGAACTGAGGACGAAAAGGCCCTCGGTCGCGGTATCGCTGACGAGGTTGTGCCGGATCACCATGTGGTCGCCGCGCAGGTAGGCCCCGACACGCGAGCAGTGGCTGAAGGTGCAGTGCTCGATGATTGTGCCGACGACATCCTTGCCGTGCTCCGACTCCGGCGAGACGCCCTCGGGATTGTAGCCCTCGATCTCGATCGCGCGATACGCGTACTGGGTGAAGACGATGCCGCGGATGCGCGGGCCCACGCGGTCGTTGGACTTGCCATGCACATCCGTGATGACGCGCGTGAGGGCGTTGTCGAAGGCCGTGACCTCGACGGTGTGCTTTGCTGGATCGACCGCGATGTAAACATAGCCCTCGTCGTAATCGACGCAGAAATCGCCCGCCTCGAGTTCAGCGGGATACCCCTTCACCGTGAGCGGCTCACCGTCGACGAAGACCATGTCGTTGTTGAACATGAAGCGCGGTGTCTCGTGAAGGTGGCGGTGGTCGCGCCACCACGGTTGTGGCGCCAGGGGGAAGAGCGTTTCCCATTCCGTCCGCCAGAGGCCGCCGGAGAGCGCCTCCCATTCGGTCGGCACCTGGGTGCCCTTCAGGACCGGTTGCTCGTCCTTGTAAGGCTGCATCCAAATTCCTTGGTTGAGGTGGAGGTCTCCGGTGCGGTAGGTGCCGCCGCGCAGGATAATGGCGTCGTCCGTGACGACGCGCGCGATCGCCGAGGCGAGCGTGGTGGGGGCATCCAACGAGGTGCCGACGGCGTCCGCATCGCCGTCGGGCGCGACGTAATAGACTGCCCCGGCCTCGGCCGGAACCTCGTAGGTTTGGAGGATCGGACCGTAGGGGCCGCCCGAGGGCTGGGCTTGCAGGCGGAGGGCCGCCAGGCACAAGCCGATCAGGATGAAACCAAGGGGGAAGAAGCGGGATTGACGATACATGGGGGGATGAGGAGTGGAGAAGGGTTTCTCAGGTCAAAAGAGCAAGGACGCCAGAGGCCTCCCTCGCTGTCAAATGAGCGTGGTGCAAAACACTTGAAAAACCTCCCCCGCACACGCCGTGAAAAGGGCCAGAGGCACGCTCGTCCGGCCTGCCTCGCTCGAGTCATCGGCCCGTGATCGGGGCCGCCAGGGCGACGAGGCCAGCCCCTGGTCCCGTTCGAGGGCGAGGTTTTCGGAAGCGCAGAGCGGGACGGGAACCGTTCAGTCGCGACCCACCGCCCATCACCTCGCCCAGACGGTCATTTCACGCTTTGCAAGGGAGCGGTGGATGTCCTTCCTCAAGACCGTGAGTGACGCCCTCGCAGAACTGCCGCAGGCCCTCGCCCGCCACTTTGGCTTCGATGTCTTCCGCCCCGGGCAGGAGGCCATCGTCGAGTCGATCGTGAGCGGGCGCAACACCCTCGTCATCATGCCCACGGGCGGGGGCAAGTCGCTCTGCTACCAGCTCCCGGCGCTCGTCCTCGAGGGCACCACCCTCGTCATCTCGCCCCTCATCGCCCTCATGAAGGACCAGGTCGACGCCCTCACCGCGCGCGGCATTTCGGCCACCTTCATCAACAGCAGTCTTCCCCCGGCCGAACAGTCCGCGCGCATCCGCCTCATGGCGGAAGGTGGCTACAAGCTCGTCTACGTCGCCCCCGAGCGCTTTCGCCACCGCCGCTTCGTCGAGGAACTGCAAAGGGTCAAGCTGAGCTTCGTGGCCGTCGACGAGGCGCACTGCGTCTCCCAGTGGGGGCACGACTTCCGCCCCGACTATCTCCGCGTGGGCGAGGGGATCGCGCGCATCGGCAACCCTCCGGTGAGCGCTTTCACCGCCACCGCCACGCCTGAGGTGCGGGCCGATATCGAGCGCTTTCTCAACCTCGGCGAGCCCTCTGTCCACATCACCGGCTTTGCCCGCCCCAACCTCCACTTCGAGATCCGCACCGTGGCCAAGCGGGCGGAGAAATATGCGGCCCTCAGCCGCCTCATCGCCGAGCGCAAGACGGGCATCATCTACTGCGCCACCCGCAAGCGCGTCGAGGAGGTCGCAAGCCAGCTCGAGGAATGGGAGATCTCCCACATCGCCTACCACGGCGGGCTGAAGGACGTCGACCGCGAGGCCCTGCAAAACGAATTCATCAGCCGGCGGGTGGACGTGGCGGTGGCAACCAACGCCTTTGGCATGGGGATCGATCGCGCCGATCTGCGCTTCGTCGCGCACTTCGAGATCCCGGGGAGCGTCGAGGCCTACTACCAGGAAGCCGGCCGCGCCGGCCGCGACGGCCTGCCCTCGCACTGTGTCCTGTTTTACAACTACGCTGACCGCCGCACGCAGGACTTCTTCATCGAGGGGGCCAATCCCTCCGCCGAGTTCATCCGCGACGTCTATCACCAGCTCCTCGAGGTGGCCGACGGGCAGACCGAGATCCACCGCACGATCCAGGAGCTGACGGAACTCATCGGGAGCAAGAACGGCAT
>JBKHAU010000354.1:0-3483 GCA_046542725.1 Opitutales bacterium | reverse complement strand
AGCTCTGGATAAAGGAGTGCGCCATGGTGCCTACCGCCTTGAGGCCATAGGCATGAGCCGCATCAAGGGCGGAAGTCGTATCAAATCCACCGATACACGCAGCCCGCGCCGCCCAGCGACCGCCGAGGCCCTGCGCGCGGCGCAGCCCGAACTCGCTCAGGCCGCGCTCCCCCACCGCCAGCCGACAGCGAGCCGCCTTTGTCGCAACGAGCGTCTGGAAATTGACGCAGTTGAGCAGCAACGTTTCGAGAATCTGGGTCTCGAGCAATCCGCCTTCCACGCGGATGACCGGCTCGAGCGGAAAGACCACTTCGCCCTCCGGCGGAGCCCAGAGCGCACCGCGAAAACGAAACGCTTCGAGGTACTCGAGGAAATCACTCTCGAAACCATTATTGCCGAGGAACTCCAACTGCTCGCCGGAAAAGCGAAAGGCCGCCAGGGCTTCAACGAGGGTGGCGAGGCCGGCAAACACGGCGTAGCCCCCGCCGAAGGGCAGGGTGCGAAAAAAATAGTCGAAAATCGCCGGCTCATCCGCCCGCCCATCGCGCCAATAAGCGGCGGCCATCGCGATCTCATAGCGGTCGGTATAAAGACCCAGCGGAGCGTCGGCCATCATGATGGAGGACCCTACCGCAACGCCGGGGTGAGGACAAATCTCACCGCCAGAAGCTCCGCATGACGAAGGTTCTGCAAAGGCGCCACGAGAGAGAAGCCGCGGCGTTGCCACCACTCCACTACACGACACCGGCGACATCGCGAGACTCACGTAGCGCGCAGCACTTCATCGACCGTCGTGCGGTGTTCGAAGAGAGCACGCAGGCCATCCTCCCGAAGGGTCCGCATCCCGCCGAGGATGGCGAAGCGGCGCAGTTCGGGCGTGGGGACACGGGCCGCGATACGGTCCTTCAGCCCGTCCTCCAAGAGGATCCACTCGAAGAGTCCAAGGCGCCCGGCGTAGCCCGAGCGGTGACACTCCTCGCACCCCGCACCCTCCGCCAGGGTGCGCCTCGCCACGGCCTCGCGGACCAGGCCAAGGGCCTCGAGCTGGCTCGCCGCCGGCGCAAAGGTGCGCCGGCAAGCCGGGCAGATCGCCCGGACGAGGCGCTGCGCGAGGACCGCTTCGAGCGAGGCCGCGATGAGGAAAGGCTCCACCCCCATGTCGAGCAGCCGCGTGACGGCGCCGGGTGCATCGTTGGTGTGCAGGGTGCTGAGCACGAGATGGCCCGTAAGGGACGCCTGGACCGCGATGCGCGCGGTCTCGAGGTCGCGGATCTCGCCGACGAGGATCTTGTCCGGATCCTGCCTGAGAAAGGCACGCAGGGCGGCCGCAAAGTCGAGGCCCACCGCCGGGTTGATCGAGGTCTGCACAAGCCCCTCGATCTCGTATTCGATGGGGTCCTCCGCGGTCAGGATCTTCGTCTCCTCGTCGTTCACCTCGCGCAGGGCGCTGAAAAGCGTCGTCGTTTTTCCACTACCAGTCGGTCCGGTCGTGATGAAGATGCCGTTGGGCCGGCGAACGACGGTGCGAATCCCGGCGAGCACATCGCGGGGGATGCCGAGCAGCTCGAGGTCGAGATTCCCGACCGACTTGTCGAGGACGCGCAGGACAACGCTTTCGCCAAACTCGGTCGGCAGCGTCGAGACGCGCAGGTCGACCTCGCGTTCGTCGAAGGCGAGCTGGAAGCGGCCGTCCTGCGGCACGCGCTGCTCCGCGATGTTGAGATCGGCCAGGACCTTCAGACGAGAGATGACGGGGAGAGCGAGCGCGAGGGGCGGAGGCGGCCTTTCGAGGAGTGCACCGGCGATGCGAAAGCGCACCTGAAAGCGATCTTCAAAAGGCTCAAAATGCACGTCACTAGCCCCCTCGCGAATGGCCTGCCGGAGGATCAGGTCGACGAGGCGGATGACCGACGCCTCGGTGGCCCATCTCTCCGGCGCAGTTCCCTCGCGGCGACGCCCGGCCGGCCGCGAGACGGGGACCTCTACCTCGGCTCCGACGGGGTCTTCGTCCTTCCCGGATGGCTCTCCGTAAGTCGCGGCGAGAAGGGCGTCGAGGCGGGCTGGATCGGCGAGGACCAGCTCCACCGGTCGTCCAAGGAAAAAGGCGAGATCGTCGGCCGCATGCTCGTTGAAAGCGTCGGCGGTGAGGAGTGTGAGCTGGCCGGCGCTCTCCCCCACCGGCACCACTCGAAAACGATGGGCAAAATGCGCGTCGATGGGCGCAGCCTGCTCGACCGAAAGGGTTTCCGGGGGCGATGGCTCAAAGGCGATGCCCACCCCCGCGGCAACCGCGCGAAGGAGCGATTGCCGGTCGATCACACCGTCGGCGAGAAGGGTCTCGGCGACCGAGCGACCGCTCAAGCGGGACGTGTGCGCGGCCTCTGCCAACCGCTCTTTCGGCACGACGCCGGTGCGCCCGAGAAGGTCGACGACAGCGGCATTGTGGTCTGCAAACATCGGCGTTAGAGCGGTCGCACGCATCATCGCGCCGCCTGGGCGTGCCGCAAGACTCTTTATCCGACCGTCAGTCCGTGTTCGGGCTGCTATTGCAGGTTGGTCGGGATTTCGACCTGGCCGACCTTGATGCCGGCGTCCTTGAAGCGCTTGCGCAGGTCGATCGGGTTCTGACTTTTCTCGATCGCGTCCTCTGGGCGGATGACACCGCGGTTGACGAGGGAGGTGAGGTGCGAATCGAGATCGATCATGCCGTACTGCGCGCCGGTCTGGATGTCGGAGGGGATGCGGTAGGTCTTGTTCTCCCGGATGAGCGCCGCGATGGAGTGCGTCGTGACCATGATCTCGAAGCCCGCCACACGCCCGCCACCGTTTTTCTTGAGGAGGACCTGCGAGATGACGGCGACGATGGAAGAGGCCAGCTGGGTGCGAATCTGCTCCTTCGTCGCCTCGGGAAAGGCATCGACGATGCGGTCGACGGTGCGGGCCGCGCCCGTCGTATGGAGGGTGCCAAAAACGAGGTGGCCCGTCTCGGCCGCACTCACTGCCGCCTCGATCGTCTCGAGATCGCGCATCTCCCCCACGAGGATCACATCGGGGTCCTGACGCAGGGCCCCGCGGATGGCATCGGCAAAGGAGCGGGTGTCACTGCCGACCTCGCGCTGCGTGACGAGACAACGCTTGTGGTCGTGGTAATACTCGATCGGATCCTCGATCGTGATGATGTGTCCCTCGCGGTTCTCGTTGATCCAGTTGACCATCGAGGCGAGCGTGGTGGACTTGCCCGACCCCGTCGGGCCGGTGACGAGGATGAGTCCGCGCGGGCGCACGAGGAGGTCCTTGATCGTCTCAGGCAGGCCGATCTGCCGAAGGCCGAAAAACTCGTTGGGAATCGTGCGCAGGACGAGGCCGTAGTGCCCCTTGGCCTTCAGCACGCTCACGCGGAAGCGCGCCCGATCGAGATAGGCGAAGCCAAAGTCCGCGCCGCCCGTCTTCTTCAGCTGCTCCTGCATCGCATCGCTCGTGATC
>JBKHAU010000353.1:0-3495 GCA_046542725.1 Opitutales bacterium | reverse complement strand
GCGGCGCGCTCGATGGAGACGCTCAGCTCATGGGCTACCTGGGAAGATCCCGAAGCCCGGCGCTTCGCCGGGACGGCGCGCTACACGACCTCCTTCGCGCTCGAGGCGGTGGAGGCGGCGAAGAGTTGGCGTCTCGACTTGGGTGAGCTGCGGGACAGCGCGCGGGTGTTCCTGAATGGGCGCTACGTGGGCACGGTCTGGAGCCTGCCTTTTCACCTGCGCCTCACGGATCACCTCCGCGCGGGCGAGAACACGCTCATGCTCGAGGTGACCAACACCGCGGCCAATCGCGTGCGCGATCTCGACCGCCGCGGCGTGGACTGGAAGATCATGCACGAGATCAACTTCGTCGACATCCGCTACCGACCCTTCGACGCCTCGGAGTGGGCGCTGCAGCCGGCCGGCCTGCTCGGTCCCGTGCAGCTCGTGCCCCTGCGCGCGGCGGCAGAGTGAGCCGGGAAGAGCGCGCGGGATCCGGCGCGGTGCCCCGGACGGCGGCGAACACGCAACTCGCGGGACCCGCCGCCGCAAGAGCGGAGCGCAGTGCCTTTCCGACCGCGTTTCCAGATGCCTCATCGTCCTGCGGCCCGTTCGTCAGCGGCGGCGGAAAGCTTGACGCGGGCCGCGGACTCGCTCATCTCCCTCCGCGGAAAAAGTCACTACAATGGAACTGATATCGCCGGAAGAAGTGAGATCGCCACGCGCGCCTCGCCTGATCGGTCAAGGCGTCGGAGAGCACCTGAACGTTCTGGGCGACGCCCAGTGCGTGAAGCTGAACGGGGAGGACACCGAGGGGCGGTTCGCCTTGATCGAGAGTGAAAACCTGCCCGGGATCGGGCCCCCGCTTCACATTCATCGCCGGGAAGACGAGGCCTTTTACATCATCGAGGGCGAAGTGGAGTTCACCCTCGGGGAGAGACGGACCGTGGCCGGCGCGGGAACGACCGTCTTTCTGCCGAAGGACAGTCTTCATACTTGGAAGGTCGTCGGAACGCAGCGAGCGCGCTTTCTCATCATGCTCATGCCGGCTGGAGGTGAGCAGTATTTCCGCGAGTTGTCCGCGCTCGGCGCCGTGGGCCCTCCGGATATGGCCGCCGTCCTCGAGGTTTCCGGCCGATATGGTATCGAGTTCCCGGGTCTGGGCTCGTAGCGCAGGTCGGGGCCGCATCCGGAGCGCGATTCGCTGCGGGGATGCGGCGGAAATCAGTCCCCTTGAGTGATCTTGGACTCGATCGAGAACCCCCGCTTCCGCAGGGGCTCGATGAGCGAAAGGCCGATCGAGGCGGCCGGGGTGAGCACGCCGTAGCGCGAAGGATGCTCGAGCTGACCGGTTGCCAGGCAGAGCGCAACGGTCCCCAGCATGCGGGAGGTGGCGGCATAGCCGGGATCGCCCTGGCCTTGGAAGAGCGTCTCGAGGTGAAAGGGGGCGCCCCGTGGCGATATTCCACGTCCCCTCAGCCCGAGGCGGAAGAATCCGCTTTCTCGCGCCTCGCGGCCGGGCCCCTCGCCGGGCTTCGGCAGGAGCCTTCCGACGAGCCGCGAGCGGATCGGGGCGGGTTGGAGCGCGAGGGAAAACGCCTTCAGCGCCGCGCTCATCAGGCGCGCCTTGGCGTGGCCCCTCAGCCCCGGACCAAAGCTGACAAACTCATCATATTCGAACGCCCGGCCGTAGGTCTCTGGCAGGAGGCACTGGCTTCGCCGGACTATCTTGAGGTTGATCGGTGCCATCAGATGGGGGCCGGTCCAGCCAAACCCCGGGCGATGCCGTATCCCCCGCTGCTCCGAGCGAGCCGAGTCGTCCTGCCATCCCGAGTTCCGCTGCAGGCAGATGGGGTCCCGGAGTAAGGTGGCGATGTCCTCATCTCCCTGCGCTTCTCGCATCACCTCGAGAATGCTGGCGAGGGTCCCTCCGCTGAGGCCGCCCTTGGAGTCGATCAGTCCCGCCGAGACCGAGCGACAGGGAACCTGAAACTTCTCGAGCGCCTTTCTTTGCGTGAGGTAGACGCCGAGATCGAAGGGAACAGCATCGTAGCCACAGCTGTGGACGATGCGACTCCCGCTCCGCCGCGCCTCCTCGTGGAAAGACTCGATCGAGCGGGCAATCCAAGGAATCTCCCCGCTCAAGTCGCAATAGTCGACTCCGCGACGGGCGCACGCGCTGAGGATCGGCGTGCCGTAGCGGGAGTACGGGCCGACGGTGGTGCACAGCACCTTTGCCTGCTTCACTAGGGCGTCGACACTCGGACCATCCTGGGAGTCCGCGATGAGGACCGCGGGACGCGATTTCAACCTCGCCTGCAACGCCTCCAGTTTCGCCCGATTGCGGCCCGCGATGGCCCACGAGAGGTCCCGCTGCGCCTCCTGGTCGAGAAATTCTGCCACGAGCTGACCGGTGAATCCGGTGGCACCATGGAGGATCAGAGCAAACGAGGGGGAGGACATAGGCATGGGCCGAAAAGGAAGATCCTGGGAAACGGCGCCGCGACGCGCAATGGCCAACTGGCTGGCGCTGGGCTGCGAGGTGCGCACAGCTCGAGGACAGTAGCGCGGAAATTCGGATGCAGGCGGCGCAGCGGAGAACGATGTATGAGAGCAGGTGAATCCCCCCCTTTCTTCCGGTTCCGGGTCTGGATGCCCCGCGATCAAGGCCTGGCGTGCCTGCTCGGTCTGCTCCTCGCATGCGCGCCCCTCCAGGCCTACCGGGGCGGCCTTAGCGCCCAGCCGCACGTCGACCTCTTTGGCGCCGAGGAAACCGGATCGAGTGCCGTCGCTTTTGAACTGACCGCCCTGCCGGACGGAAGCCTGCTCGCCCTGGTCGAAAGCGGCCTCCTGATTTTCGACGGCACGCGATGGTCCGAGCTTCCCTCCCCGGTGAAGTGGCAGGCGGCCGTCACGGCCCCGGATGGGCGGGTCTACCTCGCGGGCCATCGTGGCATTGCGGAATTCATCCGCGTGCCCACTGGCGACTACCGGATTGATCACTGGGCGGAGACGGATCTTTCTCGAAGCGGCAACGATGTCACCGGCTTCGTCGCAACCGCGGAATGGCTTGCCGTGTCCTACGGCGACGAGTTGCTCCTCCATCGCGAGGGCGACCCGCCCCGTCTTCTTGCTCTGGTCAACTGGAGTTCAACGAGCTTCCGGATCGGTGAAGAGATCTATCTTGCCGGGGGCAGCGCCGAGGGCCTGTTGAATCGCCTCGACCCGATCGACGGCCGCCTCGAGGCGGTCGACGTCGACCTGGTCGAAATCGGATATCAGTGGATCGTCGGAGCGACCCCGCGGCGCGAGGGCGGGGTCTGGTTGCGCACGGAGGGCAATCGCATCGGATCCTTCGATGGTGCGAAAGTGCATCGCTGGGCCGGCCAGGCGTGGCTGGACCGTCATGCGATGCGCATCGCCAGTTTCAAGGAAACGACCCTTGGCGGTCTGGCCCTTGGGACGAGAGAGGATGGGGTCTTCCTCTTTGTTCGGGACGGCGTCCTGCAGACCGCC
>JBKHAU010000001.1:0-18791 GCA_046542725.1 Opitutales bacterium | reverse complement strand
GGACATGGGCTCGATCTTGGCTTTGTCGCGCGGCTCTTCAAATCACAAACGCACGCGCTCCGCCCGCCCTCACGCGACCGCTTCCCGGCGCACCTTCGCCGCCACCGTGCGGCACGGCGGGTGGGGTGCCCCGCCGGGCGTGGCCTCAGAGCAGTTCGGCGAGGGCGGCGAGGTCATCGGTCGGGGCGAGGCACTGGGTGCCGACACAGAGTTGGAAGGCGGCCGGGAGATCCGCCTCCGCGTCCGCAAACAGGACAAAGGTGCGGCGCCACGGGCGGGCGACAAGGGCGGCGCGCAGGGCCTCGAGGTCGGCGCCGGGCCGGGCCCGGATCGTGGCCACTCCGGTGGCGGCCTGGGTGATGGCGGCGAGGGCGTGGCCGATGGCCTGCGGCGCGCGCTCGGCGTAGCCCGGGTAGGCCGCGCTGAGTTGCTCGAAGCGCTCTGCCCAGGAGGCCTCGCCGGTGAGCTGGGCGAGGTCGCGCGCGACATGCAGGAGGCCGCTCTGGCCGGACGGAGTGGCGTTGTCGAACCACTCCTTCTTGCGCTGGAGCACGTCGTTCTGGCGCTCGTCGGTGTAGAAGAACCCGAGGCCCTCCCGGTCGTCGAAGCGGGCGAAGACGGTCTCGGCGAGCTGCCGGGCACGATCGATGTAGGTGGCCGCCGCGCCGGGCTCGAGCCAGTCGAGGTAGGCGGCGAGGTCGAGAGACGCTTCCGCGAGGGAGGCGTAGTCGTCGAGCACGCCCTGTCCGAAGGACTCGCCCTCGTAGGCTCCGCGAGCGAGCCGCAGTTCGCCCCCCTCGGTCGCGACAAGCGTGTCCCAGATGCCATCGAAAAGCGCCCGGGCCCGCTCCATCCAGTCGCGCCGACCAAAGGTCCAGGCGGCCTCGGCGAGGCCACCGAGCGCGAGCGTGTTCCAGGCGACAAGGACCTTCTCGTCGCGCCCGGGCGGCATCCGCTGGGCCCGCGCACGCAGGAGGCGGGCACGCTGGTCGGCAAAAGCAGCCCGCGTCTCGAAGTCGGGCTCGAGTAGCACCGGCTGGCTTTGCCCGTGCTCGAAATTGCCGGTCTCGGTGATTCCATAGGCCTCGCAAAAGGCCGCTCCGTCCGCCTCGCCGAGGACGGCCTTCACCCGGTCCGGGTCCCAGACATAGAAACGGCCTTCCTCACCCTCGCTGTCGGCATCGAGCGCGCTGTAGTAGCCACCGGCGGGCGCCACCATCTCACGCTCGAGCCAGCCGACCGTCTCCTCCACCACCGCCGCGTAAAGAGGTTTTGGATACATCCGGGCGGCGCGACTGTAGAGGCCGAGGAGCAGCCCGTTGTCGTAGAGCATCTTTTCGAAGTGCGGGATGATCCAGTGGCGATCGACGCAGTAGCGCGCGAAGCCGCCGCCGATCTGGTCAAAGAGACCACCGTGGGCCATCGCCGTGAGGGTCGTGTTGATCACCTCATCGAGCCGGCGGGCGAGGGCCGGGCGGGCTTCCGCCGACCGCGTATGGCGCAGGCTGAGGAGGAACTCGAGAGCCATGGCGGGGGGGAACTTCGGGGCCTGCCCGAAGCCGCCATACTCGTCGTCGTGTGCCTGGGCAATGGCCTCGGCGCAGGCGAGCAGCTGCGCCGGGGGAAAGGCGTCGCCCGTCGCGCCGACCGGCTGGTTGCCCGCGCGCAGATTGGCGAGGACGGCATGAGCGTTCTCCTCGAGGTCGGCGCGCTGGCGCTGGAAGTAATCGCTCACCCGCACGAGGAGCTGGGGCCAGGGGACGATGCCGGAGGCGCGCTTGTCGTCGGGGGGGAAGTAGGTGCCGCCGGCAAAGGGTCGACCGTCGGGCAGGCAGAAGACGTTGAGAGGCCAGCCGCCGTGGCCGTTGTTCATCATCTGCACCGCGTCCATATAGAAATGATCGAGGTCGGGCCGCTCCTCACGGTCGATCTTGATGCAGACGAAATGCTCGTTCATGAGGCCCGCGATGTAGCTGTCCTCAAAGCTCTCATGGGCCATGACATGGCACCAGTGGCAGGCACTGTAGCCGATCGAAACGATGATGGGCTTGTCCTCCGCGGCGGCGCGGGCGAGGGCTTCTTCGCCCCAGGGATACCAGTCGACAGGGTTGTCGGCGTGCTGGCGGAGGTAGAGGGAGGGCTGGTCGGCGAGGCGGTTTGGCATGGTCGGAAGAGGCACCCTCAGGGATGACCGGGCCGGGCTCAAGCGCAGGTGGCGGGTTCCCGGAACGGCACGGTGTCAAGGGGAGGCGAGGCCGGCGCCTCAACGCCGACGGGGTGCCTTGCGCTTGCTGCGCTTCTTCGCCGGCCGGGCGGGGGCGGGCTCAGGCCGCAGCGCTTCGCAGGCCTGCAGCTCCTCGGCGCGAAAGTGGAGGAGAAACTTGTCGGCGAAATACGGGTCTTCGTGCAACGCCCCGAGGTCATGCACCTGCCAGGGAACGAGCCCGAGCGGCTCGAGTTCCTCCAGATAGCGCGTGCCCTTGAGGTAGAGCACGCCGTGGGGCACGCCCCCCGTCTCGCCGGGACGGATGTTCTTCGTGATCCAGCCGAGGAAAACGGGAAGCGCCGTAACGGCCCGCCCGAGGATGAAGTCCCACCTCGACTCCAGGGTCTCGGCCCGCTTATGCACGACCTCCACGTTGCGCAGCCCGAGCGCCACGACCATTTCCCGCACCGCCTTCGCCTTTTTCTCGATCGAGTCGCAGAGAAAGAAGCGCGCCTCGGGATAACAGATCGCGAGCGGCAGGCCCGGCAGGCCGCCCCCCGTGCCCACATCGAGGAGGCGCGCGCCCGGCGCGAACGGCACCGCCCGCGCGATGAGCAGGGCGTGCGTGAGGTGGTGCGCCTCGAGTTCCTCGACGTCCCGCCGCGAAACCAGGTTGAGGCGTGTATTCCATTCGCGCAGCAGCCCGGCAAGACGGTCGAGAGACTCGACCTGCGCCTCATCGAGTTGCGGCAGCACACTCCTCCAAGGGTAGGACATGAGCGCAAAAGTGGGACCCGTCCGCCGCCAGCGCAACGGGGAAGAAGGCCTCCCCGAAGGTCTCCTTTGAGGGAGTTCCACAGGGACGGGATCAACGGCGGCGCTCGGAGTTGTGTCCCATTTTCGGGACATTGACCGTCCTGTCTCCGCACAGCGGTTCCTCCGAAAATTACCTTCATGTTTCAGAATTCACTAAAACGATTTCCATATCTAATTGTTCAATAGCGTTTTACATAATGAAAAATAAACGTTGGCACGGCGGCGGCAGAAAGGGGCGCACACATTTCGATTCATCTCATCCCTCCGTTCCCATGATCTTCTACATCGCCTTCGTCGCCCTTTCCCTCCTCGGCTTCGCCGCCATCGAACTGTCCGACAGTTTCGCCGAGCGCGGCACCCGCGAGCGCCCCCTGCACCGCTATACCCCGGTGCGCAAAGCGCCTCACCTCGCCGCCGCCCGACCGGCCCTGCCGTCGACCGCGACGGCCCGCTCCGGTGCTCGTCGACCCGCTCGCAATGCACCCACTCCCCGCCGACCGGCCTCCGTTCTGAAAGTCTGAGGGAAACAGCCGGGACCGAACCCATCGATCCCAAGACCTCGTTCACGAGCGGCTTTCGTCGCGCCCTTCAGCGGGCGCACGGAAGCCGCTTTTTTCTTTTGGAGCGAGATGAGTCGCCAGCCAGCGAGGGCCCGTCGCGCGTTGCCTCGTGGGGGCCGGCTCTCGGGGAGACGTGGATCCGAATCGAGCGTCTGCGCTCACCGTCCTTCAAACTCATCAGTTGTCCCATTTGCGGGACAGATACCGTCCTGACTTCGCCACAGTTCAGCCCACTTCGGATGGCCCGAAATCCCGATTTTCGCAGTAAAACATATTTTAACTCGTTTTCTAGAAGCGTCTTACGGATTTCATGAAATGTCTTGGCACGGCATCGGCATAGCCATTGGCACAACTCTAAGAGAAAACCCTTCACCCACCTCTCTCATGATCCTCTACATCTCCGCCATCGTTCTAGTTCTCTTCCTCTTCGCCGCTCTTGAGCTGACCAAGGTGTCGCCCGAGCGTCCTCTCGGCCGCCGCGTGACCGGCGCTTCCCGCCCGACGGTCGGCGTCACCACCTTCGAGACCCGCCCGCTCCGGCGCGCCGCCTGAAGCCGCCGCCCGGCCCTCTTTTCAGAGACTGCCTGCTGAGAACTGCAGACTGCCTGCCAGACAGACACACCCACCGCACGGCGCGGTTCGCTCCCGAGACCCGGGAAGCGGACCGTGCCGTTTTTTTTGGCTCCTTTGACGAGAGGCGACGACCTTAACCCGCCTCGTTCGCGAGCAGCTTGTAGAGGGCGATAAAGTCCTCTTCGCCGAACCCGGCGGCGAGAGCTTCTTCGAGCTTGGCGGAGACGGCGGTGGTGGCGGGCAGGGCGGTGGCCGCGCCCGAGGCGAGGGCGAGACGCACGTCCTTGGCGAGGTGTTTGACGGAAAACTGGGGGGCGTAGTCGGCCGCGCGGAGCTTGGGCTCCTTCAGGGTGGTGAGCCCGCTCCAGGCGACATTGGGCCGCAGGCAGGCGAAGAAGGTGTCGTCCGCGATGCCAGCCTCGCGGCAGAGGTGCAGGCTCTCGCACAGCATCTGCGCCTGCGCGGCGATCTGCATGTTGAAAGCGAGTTTCAGGGTGGCGGCCTGAGGGGCCGAGCCGACGCGAAAACGGGCCTTCGAGAGCGGCGCGAGGACCGGTTCGACGGCCTCGAGCACCGCCTCGGCCCCCCCGAGATAGAAAACCGTCTCGCGGGCCTGCGCGGCGGGCAAGCTGCCGGTGAAGGGGGCCTCGACATAGCGCGCGCCGCGCGCCTCCACCCACGCCGCAAAACGCTCCGCGCTACGCGGATCGATCGTCGAACTCTGCACAACGAGGTGATGCGGCTGGAGAGCGCCGCCGGCGGCTTCGAGCACCTCCTCGACGGCCACGGGATCCGCCACGCAAATGATCAGCACCTCGCTGCGCGCGCAGACCTCGGCCGGATCAGGGCACCAGCCCGGGAACTCCGGCTGCGGGGTGCGGTTCCAAGCCCCGCCGAGGACGCCATCGGCGTGAAGGTGGCGGGCCCAGACCGAGCCGATGAGACCGAGACCGAGAAGACCGACGCGGGGATTGCTCATGGCGCACAAGCTTGGCCCGAACGCTTCACCGGTCAACGCGCCAGCCCCCGCCGAAGCGAACCGCCGGAGCGGGACAGACCCTTGACGCGCACCGCGCCGACGGCTCCCTATCGAGGCATGCAACCCGACGAGCTCGCGCGCTACAGCCGCCAAATCATCCTCCCGCAGATCGGCCTCGAGGGGCAGGAGCGCCTGCACGAGGCGCGCGTCCTTCTCATCGGCATGGGAGGGCTCGGGAGCCCGGCCGCCCTCTACCTCGCCGCCGCCGGGGTGGGCACGCTCGGCCTCGCCGATTTCGACACGGTGGCGGCGCACAACCTGCAGCGGCAGGTCCTCCACGACGACGCGCGCGTCGGCTCGCCCAAGACGGAGAGTGCGCGGGCCCGGCTCCTCGCCCTCAACCCCCGGCTGCAGCTCGAGATCGAGCCCCGCGGTGTGCAGACGGACAACGCGGTGTCATTGTTTTCCCAATACGATGTCATCGTCGATGGGACGGACAACTTTCCCACCCGCTACCTCAACAACGACGCCGCCTTCCTCGCGCAGCGACCCCTCGTCTACGGCAGCGTCTTCCAGTTCGAGGGGCAGGTCTCGGTCTTTCACCCGGCGGGCGGCGGGCCCTGCTACCGCTGCCTGTTTCCCACCATGCCCGAGCCGGGCACGGTGCCCAACTGCGAGGAAGCCGGTGTCTTTGGCGCGCTCTGCGGGGTGATCGGGAGCTGGCAGGCGATGGAGGCGATCAAGCTGCTCACCGGTGCGGGCACTTCCCTGCGCGGTCGCCTCCAGATCCTCGACGCGCTCCACGGCGAGACCCGGGCGATCCGCCTCAAACCCGATCCCGAGTGTCCGCTCTGTGGCGCGGCGCCCACCATCCGCGGGATCGAGGCCTCAAATTACGAGTGGCAATGTGCCCCGGAAGCGGCAGCGTCGGAGAACATGTCGATCTTTGGCCGTTCAAAAGGGGTGAAGGAGATTTCCGTCCAGGAAGCCGCCGCGGCGATGCAGCGGGGCGCGCTCCTCCTCGACGTGCGCGAAGACTACGAGCACGCCATCGCGCAGGTGCCGGGTAGTCGCCTCCTCCCGATGGGGCGGGTTCCCGAGGCGGTCGAGGCCCTTCCGAAGGACCAGCCCATCCTCTGCCTCTGTCACCATGGCGTGCGCAGCCTGCGGGTCGCAAAATATCTGCAGAGCGCCGGCTTCGCCGAGGTCGCCAATGTGGCGGGCGGGATCGACCAATGGGCGGTGCATGTCGACCCCTCACTGCAGCGCTACTGAGGCGAGTTTCGCCATTGTGTCTGAAACTCCAAAGAATTGCCGCATTCGGCAGGCATAGGTCGTTGATCAAGCCGAGCGCTCGGAACCAAAGCCGCCTGGTTGCCTCGCGCACGTGCGGTGTCATGGAGAAGGCGCTATCCGCGGAGTCTTCCGCGAAAGCAGGCTGAGGGCGTGTTTGCGTGCAACCCTCGCAGCGTTCCAACGGCGAGGGCTGAGAGGATGGGACCTCCTCCGACCCCATGACTGTCATCCAATGTCTTTGTGCCGACGGGGACGTCGGCGCTCCCGGATGGCGGCCTGATCGCCCTGCAACCCGCTTACCGCCGGTAAATCACTCCTGACAACGGTGAAACTCGGGCTGAGGCGGCGTCCGGCGAACCAACGGGGCTCCAATCAGCTTCCCGCCTTCGAGGGAGACGACGAACAACGCTGCGATGTCTTTCCTTGGGAACACTGAGCACGCAGGCCGGACGTAGGTCTTCCCGAAGGTGGCCAGGCGTTTCCGATTCAGACCCAAACGGGATCTTTTCGTGCCACCACTCCAATGCGACTGGCACAGCTTCTGGAACGCACTGCTCGCCCCAAGGAAACCCACACCGCTCTCCACGTTGCCGGACGCGCTATCGCATGGAGGGCATTTCGATCTTCTGCTCACGGTAGCCGGCGGGCACCGCAAACTCGGAGTCGGGGATGTCCGCCTCGGAAAGGTTGCGCAGGATGGAGGACGACTCGACGGCGCCATCGGCGTAGCTCGTCGTCGCGACCGGGATGCCATTGAGCTGGCCGAGGACGCGGGTCAGGTCCTGCGCGCCCTCCCCGGACTGCGGCACGGCAGAGACGAGTTCCTGCATGAAGTCACCGAACTTCCCCAGGACCTCGCTGAACTGTTCCCCGCCCTCGACTTCGTCCTGCGGCACGATCCAGGCGTCGGCCACCTTGCCGGCCTCGGAGAGAACCCTGACGAGAGTGGCGGTGTAGCCCGCGATCTCCTTGGTCTCATCCGTGCGCTCGAGTTGGAGCGCTGGGGCAGGCTCCGGCATGTCGGGCATGCGGTTCTTCATCATGCGCTCGATCATCGGACGCTGGGCGGCGGGCACCTCCGCGAGGGCCTGCTCCATCTGTTCGCGGGCCGATTTGATCATCGCCGCCATCTCCTCGACCTGTTCGCTGTCGAAGCGGAAATACTGGCGGCGGTTGTGGTCGATGGTGAGCAGTTCGTCCTTCGCGGCGTCGAAAACGAGGCTCGCCTGCTGCCCGCCGATGGCCGGCGTTTCCATTTTCAGCTTGGTGCCCTGAAGCTTCATCGTGAGGGCTTCGGGGTCCTCCTGACCCGGCACACTGGTTTCCATCTCGAGGAGGAGACCGGCCTGGAGCGGAGCAACGGCGAAGCAGAGGAACGTAAGGAATCGGAACGGATGAACTTTCATAAGGGTCGAGCCTGCCATTTGGCGGGGACGACGACAAGGGGTTATCGCGGATCTTGCGGCGGGGCGGCGAGAAACCCCGGGGGAAGCCGGCCGGCCTCCTCCGCGAACCGGCGATAGGCCTCCGCCGTCGCCGCGTCGCGGTCGTGCCAGCCGAGCCAGAGCCCGCGAAAGCGGTCCGGCGCCGCCCCTGCCTCGGCGCTCAGGCGCTCGACAAAGGCCCCCGTCTTGACCGCTCCCAGTTCCCGAAAGAAGCGCCGGGCGAGCACCTCGCGCTCGGCCGCCGAAGGGACCCTGCCGAGCGCCTCCCAGAACGCCGCGAGCTGGGGCGGCTCGCGGTCGCGGGGGCTGTAGGAGCGGAGCGCGGCCCAGTCGAGGGGCTCGCCCACGAGCTGCTCGAAGACCGCCGCCGCCTCGCGCTCGGTGGGCGAGAGGAGCGACTCGTTGGCCGCTTCCGGGGCGAGGTGAAAACTCAGCGAGGAGAGAATCCCGAGGAGGAAAACGGCGCCGAGCGAGAGGAGCCAGGCGAGACCGAGCACGATCGGGGTGAGGCGGGAGCGGTGCATTGTGAGACGGGGAGGGAAGGCGCGCCGGAAGCGCGCATCAGGCGGGGCGCTCGACAAAGCCGGGGAGGCGGCCCTCGTCGAGTTCGATGAGATCGCAGACACTCTTGATCTCGGCCGCTTTGCCCGGGATGCCCATCTCGGTGAGGGCCAGACGGAGGAACTCGCGCCCCGCCTCGGTCATGCCCTTTTGCACGAGTTCGCGGTTCCAGGCCGGGGCGCGCACATCGGCGGGGAAAAGCGCGGCAAGGCGGGCATCGAGCGCGGCCTCGTCGTCGCCCGCCGCCTCGACCGCCGCGAGCACCTCTTTCGGGTCGACCCCAAGATGCAGGCAGAGAAAGCGGTCAAAGCCGCGGCCGAAGTTTTTCTGATAGCTCTTGGGCAGGCTCCCGCGCAGGTGCAGGCGGCACTTCGCCAGGAAACGGGGCAGGTGCAGCAGTCCGGTGGGCCCATGCGGCAGATAGGGCGAGGGCAGCTCCCACGCAATCTCTCCGGTCGAACCTGGAATGGGTTGGTCGGGCATGGCGGCAGAGCGAAGGGCCCCGCACGGCCGCGCGCGACCCTTTTTTGGCGAACGGCGACAGGGTCCGGCCGCAGACCCATTAGTTCAGGCCAACCTTTGACAGCGAACGGGCCGCAGGTTGACTGCAGAAGGTTCGCGGCGGGACCCTCCGTCGCCGCTTTTTTTTCATGAACACGATCTGGCGCGTCTCCTCGTATCTCTTTCAACACCGGCTGCTCTTTGCCCTCACCCTGATCTTTGCGGTCTCGATGGTGGGGCTCGAGATGGCGGTGCCGTGGACCGTGCGCAGCCTGCTCGGCAAGGTCGAGGCGGAGGCCTCCTTCGACCAGCTGTGGGCCGGCATCATCACGATCGGCCTGCTCTATCTCGGCAGCGCGGGCTTCAACGGCCTGCGCATCGTGGTCAACAACACCCTCGAGCAGCGTGTCCTCCTCGCCATGCGGCGCGACATCCACCAGAAGCTGCTCCACCTGCCGATCTCCTTTTTTGACCAGCGCAAGAGCGGCGACATCTCCTCCCGCGTGATCGAGGACGTCGCCAATGTCGAGCGCGCCCTCCTCGATGGCACCGAGATGGGTTCGCGCGCCATCTTCACGATCGTCGGGGTGACGGTCTTTCTCTTTATCCTCAACCCGCTCCTCGCCACCCTCGTCTTCCTCCCCGTCCCCCTCCTCATCGTCGGCGGGTACTTCTACGCCAAGGGCTCCCGCCGCATCTGGAAGCGAGTGCGCGAGGCCGGTGGAGACCTCAACAGTCTGCTCGTGGAGGACATCCAGGGGAACCGGCTGATCCAAACCTTCGGCCTGCAGACGCGCGAAGGCGGTCGTTTCGAGGAACTCGCCGAGCGCTTCAAGCGCCTCACCCTGCGCGGCATGTTCCGATGGGCGGTCTACAGCCCGACGACCTCCTTTGTGACGAACCTCGGCTTCGTCGCGATCGTCGGGATCGGAGGCTACCTCATCCTCCAGGAGGGCGTCGACTTCGGCTTCAACGACCTCGTGGCGTTCCTCCTCTACGCCTTCATGCTTTACGGGCCGATCAGCCAGCTGCACGGCATCAACCACATGCTCACCGCGGGCCGGGCCTCCGGCGAACGCGTCTTCGAAATCCTCGATGCCCGGGTCGAGGTGGAAAACCCGCCCGACCCCGCGCCCTTTCCGACGGGCCCGATCGAGATCCGCTACGAGGCCGTCGATTTCAAGTATCCCGGTCGCCCCGACGTCCTGCGCGACTTCGAACTCGTCCTGCCCGCCGGCAAGGTGACGGCGCTGGTCGGCCCTACCGGGGCAGGCAAGAGCACCGTCGCCAACCTCGCCATGCGCGCCTATGACGTCACCGGGGGCGCCGTCCTCCTCAATGGCATCGATCTGCGCGAACTCGCCCTCGACGACCTCCACGGCCACCTCGGTCACGTCGCGCAGGATCCCTTTCTCTTCGAGGGAAGCGTGCGGGACAACCTTCTCCTCGCCCGCGAGGACGCCTCCGAGGGAGAGATCGCCGACGCCCTCCGCGGAGCCTGCGCCTGGGACTTCGTCCAGCGACTCCCCGAGGGGCTCGACACCAATATCGGGGAAAAAGGCATCCGCCTCTCCCAAGGCGAGAAGCAGCGCCTCACGATCGCCCGCGTCCTCCTCAAGAACCCGCCCTTCGTCATCCTCGACGAGGCCACCGCGAGTGTCGACACGATCACCGAGAAGGAGATCCAGACCGCCCTCGAGAACCTCACCGCCGAGCGCACTGTCCTCGTCATCGCGCACCGCCTCTCGACCGTGCGCAAGGCCGACCAGATCGTCGTCCTCGACCAGGGGCGGATCGTCGAGCAGGGGACCCACGATGCACTCTGCATGAGCGAGGGCCACTACGCCCGGCTCTGGAACATCCAGCAGGACTTCATCGTCGAAGAAGCCTGACCGCCAAAGACTTGCATTAAAAAAGGCCGGGGGTTCTCCGCCCCCGGCCTAAAACGATCACAGCGCAGGTCCTATCTCCGTTCGTCGCTGTCACTGATCTCATCAACCATCGGAACGAGTCCGCTGGTTGCAGCGCTGTGATACCCAGGGAATGCACCCAACCGGCCCAGGAATTTCAACCACGAAAACGTCACATAGGCATTTTTTTTGGGGGCTATTACCCAATCCAAATTTGCAAACGTTTGACATCTGAACGTCCTCTCCCGAGTTCCACAGGATCATGAAACCGAGCTGCCTGCGACCCTCCGAGTCCGGTGAAGTCTACTTTCACGAGGGGTGCCATATCCTCGAGATGCTCAACGATCCGGCCCACCCGGAGCTCTCCATTGCGCGGGCCCGCGTCCGGCCCGGCGTGCGCACCCGCCGCCACCGCCTGCGGGAGACGAGCGAGCACTACGTCCTCCAGGCGGGCACGGGCCGAATGTTTCTCGGCGATGACCCGGAGGGGCACCCGGTCCGCGCGGGCGACGTCGTCGTCATTCCCGCCGGCGTCGACCAAGCGATCCTCAACACCGGGGCCGGCGACCTCGTGTTTCTCGCCCTCTGCCACCCGCGCTTCGTGCCTGAAGCCTACGAGGACACCGACCCGCGGCCCGCCGGCGAGCCCCGCGAGGAAGGCGTCTCGCGCTAGATTTATCTGTTCAGGCCCCCGGCAGATTCGTTACCGTTGGTGTCGCTTATGATGGACCGGCTCGAGCAATCCTGGAACACCGTGGAGCCCTACTGGCCGCATGTCGTGGAGTATTTCACCGACCCGCTGGTATGGGCCATCCTTCTCGTCGGGGTGTTGCTCCTCGTCATCGTGCGGCTGCGCCGCCGCCGTCGTCCGATCGTGCTCTACCGCAACAAGGGGGGCAACGTGGAGATCGCCCGCGCCACCCTTCGCGGGCTCATCATCGGAGCGGCCCAATGTACTCCGGGCGTCGACCTCGCCACCTGCACCTACGACCAGAAACGCAAGAAGCTCCGCCTCGCCGTGCGCATCCACCTGAGCAGCGAAGCCAGCCTCCCCAAGGTGGAAGAAAACCTCCGGCACAACATCCGCACCGCCCTCCACGAGCACGTCGGCTACGAGCCGACCGATATCGCGCCCATCCACATCCGCGTGACCAAGATCACCGGCGAGCACAACGTGACCCCCCGTCAGCTGCTCCTCGAGGAGGAAGAACGGGAACTGAAGCGCGCCGAGCCCAGCGAGACCGCCAGCGACGAAGATGTCCCCGCCCCGGACCCCGCCCCGGACGAAGGCCCTGCGCGCAAGCCGGTCCGCGAAGAGCGGTAGCGCCACCCTCCCTCCCCGCCCCATGGCCCGTCCCTCGCTCGCCGCCGCCCGCCTCTACGGGATCCTCGATACCGGCTACGTCGACGCTTCGACCGACGCCTGGGAGCGCACCTGCCAGGCCCTCCTCGCCGGTGGAGTCGACCTCCTCCAGCTCCGCGCCAAGCGCGAGAGCCACACCGTGCGCCGCGCCCTCCTCGCGCGCATCCTCCCCCTCGTCCAGCCGACCGGCGTGCCCCTTTTCATCAACGACGACCTGGAGCTGGCCCTGCGCGAACCCGCCCTCGGCCTCCACGTCGGACAGGACGACCTCCCCGTCGCCGAAGCGCGCGCCGCCCTCGGCCCCGACCGCCTTCTCGGGCTCTCGACTCACTCGCCCTCACAGGCCGCCGGCGCCCTCGCGCAAGCCGACCTCCTCGACTACTTCGCCGTCGGCCCCGTCTTCGCCACCGCGACGAAGCCGACCTATGAGCCCGTCGGCCTCGAACTCGTCTCCCACGTCGCCGGCCGGCGCCCCGCCCTCCCCTGGTTCTGCATCGGTGGCCTGAAGACCCACAACTGGCCACAGGTCGCCGCCGCCGGCGGAGTCCGCGCGGTCGTTGTCTCCGAACTCCTCCAGGCCCCCGATCCCGCCGCCCAAGTGCAGACCTGGAAGCAGCTCCTCGCGTAACCCAAACGTTGCCCCGGCCAGCTTTCAACCGTGAGCCCCGTGGTCATCGTCCGGTCCTCCTCCTCCTCTCATCAGTCATCATTCAGACCTCATCATTTTTCCTCTCTTCCCATGAGCCGCATCCATTTCATCGGCGGTGAGAAGGGCGGCGTCGGCAAGTCCGTCGTCTCCCGCCTTCTTGCCCAGCACTACATCGACCGCGCGGTCCCCTTCATCGGTTTCGACACCGACGCCTCGCACGGGACTTTCACCCGTTTCTATGCCGAGTATGCGGCGCCCGCCCGCACGGACCACTACGAGAGCCTTGACCGCATCCCCGGGCAGGCCCTCGAGGACCCGCAGAAGTGCATCCTCGTCGACCTCGCGGCCCAGACCGACCAGCCCCTCACCGATTGGATCGACAGCTCGGGCGTCATCGAGCTGCTCACCGAGGCCGGCGTGCGCCTCACCTACTGGCACGTGATGGACGACGGGCGCGACTCCTTCGAACTGCTCGGCAAGCTCTTCACCCGCTTTGGCGGCCGCCTCCACTACATCGTCGTGCTCAACCACGGGCGCGGCCAGAAGTTCGACCTCTACCTCGAATCCGAGACCCATCAGCGCGCGAAGGAACTTGGCGCCGAGATCCTCGAACTGCCCAAGCTGCACCCCGCCGCGATGCAGAAGATCGACCACCACAACACCTCTTTCTGGGCTGCCGTGAACAATCCCCAAGCCCACAACCTCGGCCTCATGGACCGCCAGCGCGTGAAGATGTGGCTCAAAAGGGTCTTCGCCGAGTTCGAGCGCCTGGAAGTGTAGTGACAAAGTGTGACAGGCCGCCCGCCTGTCCGTCCCGTGTGCTCACCTCAAACCGGCCGCCACATCAGCACATCGGCCCACTGTCCGTCGACGTGCGTCGCGGGGCCGCCATCACTCCCCCAGACCGCTTTTGCCTCGGCCTCGAAATGCGCCGCCACGCCCGCCACCTCCTCGGCGAGGATGCCGCTGAGGATGAGCGCACCGCCGGGTGCGACGGCGCCGAGGAGTAGGCCCGAGTGCGCCGTGAGAACGGGCGCGAGGATGTTGGCGAGCAGGACGTCGGCGGAGCGGTCGGCGAGCCCTTCGAGCAGGTCGCACCAGCAATACTCGATCCGGCCCGCGACCTCGCAGAGTTCCGCGTTTTCCCCCGCGATGCGGACCGAGTCGGGATCGTTGTCGAAGGCAAAAACCTCGCCGCCAAAGCCCGCCTTGACCGCCGCGATGGCGAGGATGCCCGAGCCGCAGCCGGCATCGATGACGGACTTCTCTGCCACCTCGCCCTGCCACGCTTCCCGCACATCGAGCAGGCGGTGGATGCAGAGGCGCGTCGTCTCGTGGTTGCCCGTGCCAAAGGCCATGCCGGGATCGAGGAGGATGATCTCCTCCCCCGCCGGCAGCGCATAGCTCGCGCGCTCCCACTCGGGCACAAAGTGCAGCCCGCGGTCCGACCACGGCTTGAAGTGCAGCTTGTAGGCATCCTTCCACTCCGTGTCCTCGAGCACCCGCCCGCTCTCCGCCTCGAGCGCCGGCAAGTCGGAAAAGGTCTCCCGCAGTTCCCCATAGCCCGCCACCGCCTCCGCCTCATCGGCAAAATACCCCCGCAGCTCATGCGTCTTCAGCTTCTCGTTCTCAAAGAGCATCCAGTGCTCCTGATAGTCTTCGCAGAAATGCGCCTCGAGCAGGTCGGCCTGGGCGGCGGTGACAGGGATGTTGAGCTGGTGCATGGATGGACAAGCCGATGATAATGAGGGATGCGCGGAAGGCCCCCATCACGCCGGTCCGCTCCGAGTCGGTCAACTTCGCATCACCTCGGTCCTCATCATGAGAGGGGCCCATGACGCAGAAGCTTAAACAGGTCCCCCATCGCCTCGCTGTCATAGGTAGCCGGCGCGATCAACTTTAGGGTGCCTCACCCGCGGCGAAAAATCCCCCTCCTTCGCTCATCTTACGGACCGAATTTCCGACGCTCTTCCCACCACCTCGCCTACGTTAGATTTCGACCAATCTCAATGAATTCGAATACCCCCCTGCTCTCTCGTTGCTTCGGCATCTGCACCTCTCGCGGTTCAGCTGTTCGATAGGTGTCGGCGTACTCACCCTCGCGGCCGGTCTTTCAGGCCACGCGCACGCGGCTGAGTTTTCCGCCCATGAACTCGAACGCCTGCAGAGCCACCGGGGCCGAGTGATGGCAACAATGGAAGCGCTCCCCGGGTCGCTCCGGCAAGGGTGTCCTCGACCGGGGTCGGCGTGCAGGGAGCACGTGCTCTCATCGAAGTCTTTAACACGCCGCGCAGGTGAATGAGCAATACTGACGAAGACCCAGCGGGCAGGTGGATGCCCCGTCTTCCAGATAGATCTGTTGATTGGCCGCTGCCAACGTCGTCAGTAGTTGAATCCCGGCCGCGCCGCGGCGGCGACAAGGCCCGCGCCCTTAGTCCGCGCATGCCTGTCCGCGCGGAGCGGGCGGCCTGGACGCCCGTCCCCACCTTGCACTCGACCGGTCGTCCTTGCCTGCAACGAAGCCTCGGCACATCTTCTTCCACCCTCCGCCGTTGGTCTCCGGTAGAACCCGGTGCCACCCGCGTGCGGGCGTGGAGTGTATCCGCATTTTCAGACGAATATGACGACGATGAGTTCCTCCGATCCCACCCCGCCAGCCACCCCGGTGGACCTCGAGCGCACCTTCTTCATCGTCGGCGCCGGGCGCTCGGGCACGACGCTGCTGCGCCGCCTCCTCACCCAGCACCCCGCCCTTGCGGTCACGCCCGAGACCCACTTCATGAAGCTGGCCGACCGGCACGCTTTGCTCGAGGAGCGGCCGATCGAGGACTTTGAGGCACTCTGGACGCACTATATCGAGACGACGCGTTTTCGCGATCTCGACGTGGACCCGGCGCGCTGTCGGGAGCTCATCGAGGTGCAGGGGGTGCCGACCGGCCGCACAGTCTTCCGCGGCGTGCTCGCGGCCTACGGCGAGAAGGAGGGCAAGCGCCGGGTGGGCGAAAAGACGCCGCGCCACCTCGCGTGGGCGGGCACGTTGCTCGAGTGGTTTCCCGAGGGACGCATCATTATCATTGTGCGCGATCCCCGCGCCGTGGTGGCCTCGAAGATGAAGGACCCGTGGTCCCATCGGCGCGCGCAGGGCCCGGAGGGCGACTCGGTCTATCTTCGCTCGCGGCGACTGTATCGCGCGGCGGTCTTTGCCGAGGAGTGGATGCAGTCCTACGCGGTCAACGCCCGCCGCTGGGCGGACCATCCGCGGGTCACCTCGACGAGCTACAAGCGCCTCGTAGTCGAGCCCGAAGCCGTTTTGCGCGAGCTCTGCGCGTTTCTCGGGGAGGAATTCGATCCGAGCCTGCTGACGGGTGGCGCCCCCGACCCCGCGCCCCCAGCCGGTATGGTCGGCGATGCGGAACTCGATGCCTGGCGCAAGGAGCACCACGCCCGCGCTGCCGCGCCGGTCGATGCGAACTCGCTCGAAAAGTGGAAGCACCAGCTGCGCCCGGCAGAGATCGCTCTGGTGGAAGGCTGGTGCGGGGAGGAGATGGAGACCCGTGGCTACGCCCTCACGAGCGATGCATCGGACCGTGACCGCGCCTGTCACCGGGCCCGCCGCCTCGCCGCTCTCGCGAAGGGCGAGGCCCGCCTCGTCCGACTTGCCGCCAAGGGCCGGCAAAAGGCCTGGCGTCTGCTCGGCCGTTAGTGCCGCAATAGTTTTCGTGTCACGCGCCGCGAAAAGTTGAGCGCCTTTCCGCCGACACGTCGGACAGACTCTTCGAACCGCAGCCGACCAACCAACTCGTTGAAAGGCACCCGCAGCAGTTCGGGCCACCCGTAGGCGACCATGTCGTGCTGCAAGCGCCCGCTGGCGCGATAGCTTTCCGGCAGGCGCAGCATCGTCTCGAGGCAGACCGCCGAGGCCATCGGACTGAAGACCATCGGCGGGCCGGCCGTGGCGGAGCGATAGCGGATGGGCGCCTCCCAGCAGCCGAGGCGGTGTTCGACATAGGCGAGATCGAGGCTGAGCGTCGCGCTCGCCCGCACCGCCGCCGGCAGCGTCTCCAACCACTCCTCCGCCGCCGTCAACGTCTCGGGGCGACGCGGCACCTTGAGCCGACGCAGCAAGGTCTCGGCCGACAACTCCCCCGCCGGCGGTGGATCCTCTGCCCAGTAGTAGGCCCGGCCGGTCTCACCCGCCATGCCCGAAAGCTTGAAGCGCTCGCTCAACCAGTCCGGCGGCTTGTGACGCGGCCATGACAGGACCTTGCCCGCCCGCGCCTCGCCAATGAGCACAAAGGCGCGCAGGCGGTCCCCGCCGCTCGGAGGTATCCGCTTATTCGCGACATGCGGTAGCCGGGCGAGGCGAGCCAAGCGTCGCGCGGCGTGAAGATCGATGCGCGAAGCGAGGTCCTCCCCATATCCGGTCGAGACGGTGAGCGAGCAGGCGCGCTCACGCAGAGGGCGCGCGAGGGCCAGGACCGCCCGCGAGTCCCGGCCCGCGGAGAGGAAGACGTGGAACTGATCGTGGCGCGTCGCGAGCGCCTCGACGAGGCGCCGGCCCTGCTCGACCACCCGGGCGGCACCTTCTTCACCGCTGGCGAGCGACTCCACCTCGACCGGCCAGTGCCGCTGCGGGGTGAACGTCTCGAGGTCGAGGCAATGGTTCGGCAGGAGCCGCTCGACGCCCTCGAAGGCGGTCAGTCCGAGGCAGAAATGGCGGTTGGTCTCGAGCGGATCGAAAGCGTCGCTCAGCGCCTCGTGGCGGCGCAGCTCCGGCATGAGGTTGGGCGTCGCCGCCACCACCCGGTGCGCACGGTCGAACACGACCGAATGCGTCGGACCGAGGAACACCCGTTGGCGCGCCGCCGCATCCTCACCCGGCTCCCCAAGGAGGATCGCGGTCCAGCTCCCGTAGACGCCACTGCCGTCGCTGTGCCCTGCCTCATCGCGACCATACAGCACGCCCCCGATCTCATCGGCCGTCGCCGTGCCCACCACGGGCAGGACAAGCACTGCGTCGGGAAATTCGACCGCCCCATTCCGCCCCAGGTAAACGAGCGGAGCGAGGAGCCAACCGAGGGCGGCGCCATCACGCGCCTCCAGGCGGCACCAGCGGGTCGTCGGGTGCATGCCCAGATGCCACCCGGCGAGCGACTCTCGTCTCCATCCCACCGGCACGTGCTCCGCATTGTGTGTGAGCACCCACTGATGGTGGAGCTCGGCGGCGGGGAGCGGATAGAGGGCGTCCAGGGCAGCGAAAGTTTGGGGCATGACTGCCCACCATACCGCCCCTCGTCACACCGGGCAAATCGCTCCCGGCAAGAAGCTGCCGTACGCCAGCCGCAGCCTCACCCCCCCTCCGCGAGCCGGCGCACGACGGCGGGGAGGAGGCGGTGTTCGGCGGCGTGGACCTTCGCGGCGTCGGTCTCTTCTGTATCCGAATCCTCGATACGAACGGGCTCCTGGGCGAGGATGGGGCCGCCGTCGAGGTCGCTCGTGACGTAGTGCACAGTGCAGCCGGTGACATTGACGCCGTAGCGGAAGGCCTGGCCGATGCCGTCGAGGCCCTTGAAACTGGGAAGGAGGCTCGGGTGCAGGTTGATGATCTGGCGGGGGAAGGCGTCGAGGAAGCCCGCCTTGAGGACGCGCATGAAGCCGGCGAGGACGATGAGGTCGGCGCCGATGTCCCGAATTTTCGCGACATAGTCGGCCTCGGCCTCGGGCGAGAGCCGGGTGCGGAAGGGGCCGGGGTCGATCCACGCGGCGGGCACGCCGAATTTCGCTCCGAGCTGGAGGATGCGGGCGTCCCGCCGGTCGGAGAAGATCGCGACCGGCTCGGCGCCGCCCAGCTCACCGGCCTGCCAGGCGCGCAGGAGGGCTTCGGCGTTGGACCCACGGCCCGATCCCAGGATGACGAATCGCATTTTTTCAG
>JBKHAU010000352.1:0-3514 GCA_046542725.1 Opitutales bacterium | reverse complement strand
TGTCTCCGCGGTGGTCGCGGCGGCCGCCGCCCACGGCGTCATCATCGAACTCAACGCCAATCCCCACCGCCTCGACATGGACTGGCGCCATTGGAAGAGCGCGGCCGCCGCCGGCGTCCTCACCTCGATCAACCCCGACGCCCACGCGCCCGATCACTTCGACTTTGTCGAGGCGGGGGTGCGGGTTGCGCGCAAGGGCTGGCTGAGGCGTGAGCAGGTCTTCAACACGCGGTCCCTCGCGGAGGTGAGGGCTTTGCTTGAAGGACAATAGGGGCGGCGCGCCGGGTCGGAATGTTTCCCGCCGGTAAACCTTTCGCCGCAGTGGTCCACTGCTTGCATCGCGGGGAGGGAGACTTCTTTTTTAGGCGTATGCATTGCCCCTTTCGCGCCCCCCAGCGTATCGCCATCACCAAGACTTTCCTTTCATTCGTCCTTGCTGGCCTGCTCGCCGCCACCCTCCGCGCCGAACTCCGCCTGCCCGGGCTTCTCAGCGATGGGATGGTGGTGCAACGAGACGCGAGCTGGACGGCCTGGGGATGGGCCGAGCCGGGCGAGGCGATCGAGCTCGGCTTTGCCGGCCGTGCAGCCGCGACGACGGCGGAGGCCGATGGCCGCTGGGAGGTGGAACTGCCCGCCCTGCCCGCCGGTGGTCCCTATGTCCTCACCGTGCGTGGCGCGGAGGAGACCCTGACCGTCGACAACATCCTCCTCGGCGATGTCTGGGTGGCCTCCGGACAGTCGAACATGGAGCTGCCCGTCCGGCGCGTGCAGGACACCTATCCTGAGGCCATCGCGACCTCCGCCAATGCCCGCATCCGCCACTTCGGCGTGCCCACCGCCTACGACTTCGATGCACCGCACGAGGATGTGCCGGGAGGCCAGTGGCTCGAGGCGAATCCGGACAACGTCATGGGCTTCAGCGCCGTGGCCTACTTTTTCGCGCGCGAGATCGAGGCCCGCACCGGCGTCCCGATCGGCGTCATCAACTCGAGCGTGGGCGGCTCACCGGTCGAGTCCTGGATGAGCGAGGCCGCCCTCCAGCAGTTTCCCGCGAGCCTCGAGGAGGCCCACCGCTTTCGCGACGACGCCCTCATCGCGCAGATCGAGGCGGAAAACGAGGCGATCAACGCCGCCTGGTACGGCCGCCGCGAGCGCGAGGATCTCGGCCTCCAAGCCGACCCGCCGTGGTCCGCCGCCAACTTCCAGCCCGCCGAGGAGTGGCCCACCATGGACATCCCCGGCTTTTGGGATGAGGGCAGTGAACTCGAGCCGCTGCACGGCGTGGTCTGGTTTCGCCGCGAGATCGAGATCCCGGAGGAACTCGCAGGCGAACCGGCCCTGCTCCACCTGGGCGCGATCGTCGATGCCGACACGACCTACGTGAACGGAGTGCAGGTGGGTGACACCACCTACATGTATCCACCCCGTCGCTACGAAGTGCCGGCCGGCCTTCTCGTGGCGGGTGCCAATGTCATCACCATTCGCGCGAGCGCGACGGGTAACCGCGGCGCCTTTGTCCCCGACAAGCCCTACGAGCTCCTCATCGGTGACACCGCCATCGACCTCACCGGCGAGTGGTCCTACCAGGTCGGGATGACGACCGAGCCGATCGAGCCGACCACCTTCATCCGCTGGAAGCCGCTCGGCCTCTACAACGCCATGATGGCGCCGCTCCAGGCCTTTCCCATCAAGGGCGTGCTCTGGTACCAGGGTGAGTCCAACGCCGACACCCCCTCCGACTACGCCGTGCGCCTCGAGACCCTCATCGAGGACTGGCGTGCGACCTGGGGCCAGCCCGACCTGCCCTTCTACTTTGTCCAACTGGCCAACTACATGGAGCCGACCACCGGCCCGGTGGAGAGCGGCTGGGCCGAACTGCAGGACCAGCAGCGGCGCACCCTTGCCGTGCCCCACACCGGCATGGCGGTGGCCAACGACCTCGGCGAGTGGAACGACATCCACCCCGTGCGCAAGGCCGAGGTTGCCCATCGCCTCGCCCTCCTCGCCCGCCGGCACCTCTATGGCGAAGAGGACCTCGTCGCCTCCGGACCCCTCTACGCCTGGATGAGCGTGCAACAGGGCCGGGCGATCCTGCGCTTCGAGGCGATCGGCGGTGGCCTCGTGGCCCACCGGAGCGGTTTCCTTGGCGGCTTCACCGTGGCGGGGGAAGACGGCGTCTTTCACCCCGCCCGTGCCGAGATCGTCGAGGACACGGTCGTCGTCACGAGCACCGCCGTGCCCCAGCCCGTGCGCGTGCGCTACGCCTGGTCACACAACCCCATCGAGGCCAACCTCTACAACGTCGCGGGTCTTCCCGCCTCTCCCTTCGACACCGGCAGCGCGCTGGGTCAGTAGAGTCGGTGTCTTGACCTGGAGGCAACGGTCGTCGCCCGTTGCGTCCCTTCAGGCCGTGGCTCCGGGCGGGCGGATGGCGTCGCGCCCGGTTCCCGTTCCTTTCAATCCAACGCTTATGCCCAACCTTTTTGATCCCCTTCAAGTCGGCGATCTCGCCCTGCAAAACCCGGCCGTGTCCCGCACGCTCTCAACGCCGCCTACTATGCCCAGCGTGCGAGCGCCGGTCTGATCCTCTCCGAGGCCACCGCGGTCACCCCGCGCGGCGTCGGCTATCCCGACACCCCGGGCATCTGGAGCGAGGCCCAGGTCGAGGGTTGGAAGCTTGTCACCGAGGCCGTGCATGAGGCCGGCAGCCTCATTCTCTGCCAGCTTTGGCATGTCGGTCGCATCTCCGACCCGATGTATCTCGATGGCGCCCTGCCCGAGGCGCCGAGCGCGATCGCGGCAGAGGGACACGTCAGTGGCGTTCGCCCCGAGAAGCCCTTTGTCACCCCCCGCGCCCTCACCACCGAGGAGGTCCCGAAGATCGTCGAGGAATACCGCCGCGGGGCCGAAAACGCGAAGGCCGCCGGCTTCGACGGGGTCGAGATCCATGGTGCCAACGGCTACCTCATCGACCAGTTTCTCCAGTCGAAGACCAACCAGCGGACCGACCGCTACGGCGGCTCGATCGAAAACCGCGCCCGCTTCCTCCTCGAGATCACCGATGCCTGCATCGCGGTCTGGGGTGCCGGCCGGGTGGGAATGCACCTCGCCCCGCGGATGGACGCCCACGACATGGGCGATGAGGATCCCACCGAACTCTTTACCTACGTCGCGCGCGAACTGGGCAAGCGCGGCATCGCCTTCATCTGCGCCCGCGAACCGCCCGGTCCCGACGCCCTCGGACCCGCCCTCAAGCGCGCCTTCGGCGGCGTCTTCATTGCCAACGAGGCCTTCACCGCCGAACTCGCGCAGGAGGCCCTCGACCGCGGCCATGCCGACGCCGTCGCCTTTGGTAAAACCTTTATCGCCAACCCCGACCTCCCGCGTCGCCTGCAGGAAGGCGCCCCGCTCAATCCGCAACGCCCCGAACTCTTCTACGGCGGCGGCGCCGAGGGCTACACCGACTATCCGTTCCTCGAGGAAGCACCCGCGCGCCCCCACCTCGATTGAGATG
>JBKHAU010000351.1:0-3527 GCA_046542725.1 Opitutales bacterium | reverse complement strand
TCAGGTCCGACGATCCGCCGCCGCGCTCACCGATCTCGACCGCGCCGATGTCGGCGATGGCGGTGCCGGAGTCGTCCCCGTCGATCGCGCGCGGCAGGCCGCGCTGGTCGGTGCGCAGGGCGGTGGAGGCGGTATCGCCCCCCGGCGGATCGATCGCCCGGGAGCCGCGCAGGGGAGGCATCGTCTGTGTCGGCCCACCATGCTCACCGAGCGCGCTGAGGCGGGCTTCGCCGACAAGGAGGCGAGGACCCGGTTCGAGGGTGGAACCGGCGGGGTCGGAGAGCAGATTGACCCCACGGAGGGTGACCCGGGCAAGCTCTGGAGCGCCCACATAGACGTCGGCGCGGTGCCAGAGATCCGGGCCGCGCGGTGAGAAGCTTGTCGCTCCAAGACCACCGGGGGCGGTCATGACGTAGCTTTTATGCTCGTTGCGGGCGAGGAGCGTGTTTTTGAGGATGAGCAGGCCGGACTCGTTGAAGATGCCACCGCCGCCCATCCCGGCGTCGTGGCCGATGGCGATGTTTTCCGCGATCGTGACGTGGGTGAGGGAGAGGGAGCCATAGAGGTTGAAGATGGCACCGCCGGCTTCCGCGAGGTTGCGCACGAGGGTGCTGTTCACGATCGAAAGGCTGGCGATCTGGTTGAGGGCGTAGCTCACGATTGCGCCGCCCTCCCGCGCGGAGTTGAGATAAAACGTGGACCCCTCGATCGTGAGGGCACTCTTGCGCGCTCCGAGGGCGCCACCCGCACCAAATTCGCCGGCCGAATTCTCCTGCAGGGTGGAGCGGCGAAGAAGGAGGTTTGCCTGTTCGACGGAGACGGCGCCGCCCACCGCTCCGCTGGTGGTGGCCGCAAGATGATTTCCCTCGAGGCGGCTGTCGTCGATCTCGCCGGTCCCGCCAAAAAGACTGATCGCGCCCCCTTCATGTCCGCTGAGGTTGCTGTTGAAGGTGGAGTCGATGACTTCGAGCGAGCTGTCTTCGAGGGCGAGGGCACCGCCACGTCCCCGTTCGAAGTTGGCCGCATCGGCGGTGTTGCCCGCGAAATTGCACTCGAGGAGGACGACCTCGGCGAAATAGCCCGAGAGGGCCCCCCCGCTGAACGACGCGGTGTTCTCCTCGAAACGGGAGCGCTCGAGCCTCAGGAGGCTGGCCTGGCGCGAGCTGGAGATGTTGTCGAGGAGAATGGCGCCCCCTTCCTCGGCATGATTGCGACGAAAGAGGGAATCCCGGGCGATGATCGTGCCGAACCCGAGGATGGCGCCCCCGTAGCTCGCCCGGTTGTCCTCGATGACGCAGTCTTCGAGGAGGAGAAAAGGTTTCGCGTCGAGTCCCGCGTGGATGGCGCCCCCGTCGACCGCGAAGCCATCCCGCAAAGTGAGCTTGCGAAGGGTGAGGGCGACTTCGCCAGAGAGGCGGAAGTGGCGCACATTGTCGCGCTCATCGTCGGGGTCGCCCCGTTCCCCACTCAGGGTGAGGCCGCCCGGCAGTCCGGAGGCATCGATCGTCAGTTGCTTGCCGGCGACTTGAAGTTCGGCCCGCAGTTCAATCGTGGCGCCTTCGAGCGAGGGATCGAAAAGGATGGTCGAGCCCGAGGGGGCCGACTGGATCGCTTCCCGGAGAGTGAGCCGATGAGCGTCGCTCGACGTGCTGTCGCTCGAGGAGTTGACGACGAGAGTGGTGGCGGGTGCGAGCGTCGCGCAAAGCAGCGCGCAAAGCGGAAGGAGGAGCCGACGACACCGCTGGCCAACGTCAACGGAGGGCCGGCGCAGGACGGAGCCGCCAAGTGGGCGCGTCCAGTGAGAGCACGGAGAAATAGCCATAAAACACATCCAAGCGAAAAACCAACGAGCGGAGAGACGAAGCCAGAAGCAGCCTTTGAACCTATCCGCATAGACCACGATGATGGGGCTGATAAGTACAACTTTACGCTTTTGCCCGAGGTAAAATCCTCAGAAAGGTCCGCATTTCGCCTACCCCCCGGGATTTTCGAGGGCTGTCGCGGCTGCTCCGGGGCCCCATCTTTCCAGTTGCTTCGAAAAATGCGGCCCCCTTTAGTCGAGCGCTTATGGCCATTGGACTTCTCTTCAGTGGACAGGGCGCGCAGACGGTTGGCATGGGGCGCTCCCTCTACGAACACTCGACAGGCGCGCGTGCCCTCTACGAAGAGGCCGACGACATCCTGGGCTGGAAGCTGTCCACGCTCAGCTTTGAAGGGCCGGAGGACGCGCTTACGCAGACGGGAGTCTGTCAGCCTGCGCTCTACGTGCATGGCTACGCGCTCTTTCGCGAGCTGGAGAGCGCCCGCGCGCTCGACGATCTCGAGGCCTGTCTCGGGCTGAGCCTGGGGGAGCTCACCGCCCTCGCGGCGGCCGGAGCTTTTGATTTTGCGACGGGACTGCGGGTGGTGGCCGAGCGGGGACGCCTCATGCAGGAGGCCTGCGAGGCGACGAGCGGCACGATGGCCTCTTTCATCGGGGGACCACTCGCCGAGGTGGAAGCCGTCGCCCGCGCCCATGACATCGATGTCGCCAACCTCAACTGCCCTGGGCAGGTCGTCCTCTCGGGCGAAAAGGCCAAGGTCCTGGCCGCCGTCGAGGAGGCGAAGGCGGCCAAGTCCTTCAAAATGATCGTGCCGCTGCAGGTGGCCGGGGCCTACCACAGCCGCCTCATGGAGTCGGCCCGGGAGCGCTTCGAGACCTTTCTTGCCGGCATCGAGATTCAGCCGCCCCGCGTGGCCGTTTTCAGCAACGTGACCGGGGCGGTCCAGAGCGAGCCCGACGAAATTCGTCGCAATTTGGTGCAGCAGGTTGTCTCGCCCGTGCGTTGGGAGGACAATGTGCGTTCCGCCGCGGCCCTCGGCATCCAATCCTTTTATGAATGCGGCCCCGGAGGAGTTCTCGCGGGCCTGTCCCGCCGCATCGACCGCGGGCTGAAGGTGCAGAGTTTCGCGGAGTTTGAGCACCTTGCTTCGCTGTCCACGTGACCCCCTCCATGCCAGACCTCGCGCACACTCGCAATTTTTGCATCATCGCGCACATTGACCACGGAAAGACGACCCTTTCGGACCGTCTTCTCGAGGCGACCAACTCGATCGAGCAACGCAAGATGAAGGAGCAGCTTCTCGACTCGATGGACCTCGAGCGGGAGCGCGGCATCACGATCAAGAGCCACCCCGTGACGCTCGTCTACGTCGCACCCGACGAGCAGGTCTATCGCCTCAACCTCATCGACACGCCCGGCCACGTCGACTTCTCCTACGAGGTCTCGCGCAGTCTGGCAGCCTGTGAGGGCGCGCTCCTTCTCGTCGACGCGGCGCAGGGAATCGAGGCCCAGACGGTGGCGAACGCGCTCCTCGCCCTCAAACAGGGGCTCGAGGTGATCCCCGTGATCAACAAGGTGGACCTCCCGGGCGCGGACATTCCGACTGTCCAGCAACAGCTCGAGGATGTCCTCGCGATGCCCGCGGACGACGCCATCCTTGCCAGCGCCAAGATCGGCAAAGGCGTGCCGGAAATCTTCGACGCG
>JBKHAU010000350.1:0-3531 GCA_046542725.1 Opitutales bacterium | reverse complement strand
GCTCGTCGGGAGGAGGAAAAGGGAGTGAAGGAGAAACGACAGGAAAGGGTGCCGACTCCACGCGCGCCCCGGGCGGAAAACTTTCATTGGCTTATCCTCTAGGAGTCAGGGAATGCCGGTTCAATCGGATTCGTGAGGATGGGCAACGACGCGCTCCCGGGAGTTTCGCGAGGCGGCGAGCGCGCCTGTCTGGCAGAGTTTGACAGCTTGATGGCGGCCACCTAGCACATCCAACGTCTTCATGAAGTGCATCTTCTTTCCGCGGCGGTGGCCCATTTTAATGTTCCTACTCTGGGCCGTCTCCATGACGGGAGCGGTGCAGGCGCAGGATTGGCGTGGTCTGAACGGGGGCCCGGCGCGGACGGCGCATTGGCCCGCCACCTTCATGCCGGCAGAGTCGCTGGGGCTGTGGGAACGGACCTTCGAGGAGGCGTTCCTCTCGCCCGTCGCGGTGGTTGACAACCGTGTGTTTGTCGTCGTGGCGCGCCCCGAGGGCGGTGAGGTGCTCGCCCTCGATGCGATGTCCGGGCAGGCATTATGGAATCATCCCTTGGGAGAGCCATTGTCCCCGGCGACAAGCCCGACCGTGCACGACGGGGTCGTCTATCTAACGGCCGAGGCTGCGCAGGGCGGGAGCCAGGTGCTGGCGCTGCGGGCGGCGGACGGTGAACGGCTGTGGACCGCCCCTTACGGTGGCACCGAGACCGGGCATGACGGACCGGCGATGGACGCTTCGCGGGTCTGGGTGGGCAGTGAACGCGACGGCACGCTGGCGGGCTACAACCGCGCCAACGGATCCCGCGAAGTGGAGGTGGAGGTCCCTGCGACGGAGGGCTGGAGCCCGACCGCCTTCGAGGGCGCCGTCTACTCGTGGACCGCGGGGCGGCTCCGAGAACACCTCCCGTCCGACGGTTCGCTGGCGCGGGAGGCGGTGACGCTCGACACCCTCCTTCCCGGGCGGGTGGCGATCGCGGACGGAGCGGCGGTGGTGGGCGGACTCCTGCGCCTGCGCGTCTTCGACCTCGCGACGATGACGGAACGCTGGGCGGCACGACACGCGTTTCGCTCGCACGCGGCGATCGCGGGTGGAGCGGTCTACGTGCCGCTGGAAGACGCGGTCGAAGCGCGGGACCTTCTGACGGGTGAGCTCCAGCAAACGTTTACGCCCCGTGGCCGCCTTGAGGGGAGCCGCTTGATCGTCACCGACGACGCCCTTCTCGTGCCGACCTCGGAGGGCCTCGAGGTCTTTGCGCGGACCTCCGGTGCGCCCCTCTTCACGCTCGGGGCGGTCGGCGAACCGTCCTTGGCGGATCGAGTCCTGATCGTGCGGGGCGCGGGCTCGCTGCGGGCGTGGGCGCTGGTCTCGCCTGGTGGAGAGGGCTACTTCCCCCCCATCGCGAGGGACGATACCCTGGCCGTCTTGACCGACGGCGAGCTTGAGGTCGAGGGGCTGGCCGCGGGCACCGGGCTGCTCGCCAACGACGGAAGTCTGGCAGGGCGACCGCTCACTGCGGAAGTCGTTCGCGGGCCGGCAGAGGGCACCCTCACGCTCGGCGCCGACGGTTCGTTGCGCTACGTTCCGCGGAGCGGATTCGAGGGGGTGGACACCTTTCGCTACCGCGTGTGGGACGGCGAGCGGTGGTCGCAACCGGGGACGGTTTCGATTCGGGTGGGCGGCGCGGAGGGAGCGTTCATCGAGATCGCGCTGACTCAGGACGGACAGCCGGTGCGACCGGGGCAGGTCGTGAGCGGGACCCTCGAAGGGCGCCTGCGAGTGTTTTTCGGAGACGGCATGCATGCGCAGCTCTATCAGAACTTCCGCCCGGTCGAGACCCACGAGCGGGGTGGGATGGTGACGGGGGCCGAGTGGGTGCGCACCTTCACGATCGATACGAGGGAGTTCTTCGACGGCGAAAATCTGCTCAGTGTGCATCTCCATCCGCATGCAGAGGCGGGGCAGGCCTACGCGGTCAACTTTCAGGTCGAGACCTTCCTCCTCGAGACGAGCAATGACCATCCGGCACCCGGTGGAGACGTCGCCCTGCCGACCCTCGCGACCGAGTCGCCCAACCTGTTCTTCACGCCTTCGACGACCTTTGCCGGCGCGCAGCGGCTCAGTGTCGGCGAACTCACGTTTGCCGATGACGGGGAGACCATCCAGATCACTGGGGGGGAGGAAACGCGGGACGGCATCCAGGTCATCGCGCACTTGGGAAACTCGGTCCTGGGCCGGTTTCGCTGGGCGGAACGGTCCTTTCCGTTCGGTGATAACCACCTCTTCGAGCAGGTGGAGATGCGTCCTTTTCAGACCGCGGTGGCGCGTTCCGCGGAAGTAGTGCTGTTTTTCAGCGACCGGGTGGGGCGAGCGAACTACGCCCGGCTCGAGGTGGAGGTGCCCGCCCTCGCGGCCGACGCGGGTCCGCCACCGCGCCTCGATGCGCAGCTGCTGCGCCCCACGCAGGGCGACACCGTCGTGGTGGGGGCCGACGGGCATACCGTGAACGTGCAGGTGACGGGCGCGCGGGCTCCGGAGGCGGCCGACTACGACACGCTCTTTCTCTGGGTGGGCAACCGGCTCGTCGACCAGGTCGACCTGCGGCCCCATTTTGCCGCCCTGGCCGGGGAGGAGGAGACGTTTCCGGTCGAGATGACGATCCCTCAGGAGTTGATCCGCTCCATGCAGGATCCCCGCGTGGGCGGGCCGGATGCGGCTGCCTTCGCGCTGTGGCTCGATTTCTCGACCGGTCTCAACACAGACCTGAATCTCCCCACCTCGGAGCATGTCCTCCTCACGGGCGTGCGGACGGTTGACCTGCCTTGGCCCTATGGGCCGCCGACCGTGCAGCTGCTCGGGGGAGGCCCCCTCGAGTTCGTCCGGCAAGGGCGCTTTCACGCCCATGCGGAGGGGCCGCTGCCCGACGGCTACCGGATCTTCCACGCGGTCGACGGCGGGACTCCGACCGAGCTGGCGGCACCCGGTGAGGCGTTTGCGACGGAGGTGCTTCCGCGCGGGGAACACGTCCTCGAGTTCTATCTCACGGATGCCGCAGGCAACCTCCTGACGGCGCAGGATCCGACCGTGCGCTTTCCCTTTCTCGTGGTGAATGGTCCGCCGGTGCCTGCGCTCGATGGCTATGCCACCAGGCCCGACGAGCCGCTGGTGGTGACCGCCGCCGAAGGCGTGGCCCAAAACGACGACGACCCTGAAGGCGACGCCCTAGCGGTGTCGCTTGTCCACGGGCCCGAAGACGGAACGTTGACGCTGCGCGGCGACGGCAGTTTCGAGTATGCGCCAGCGGCCGGGTTTATCGGGATCGACAGTTTCACCTACGCCGACGAGGACGGGCTGGGCGGAACCGCGCAAGGGCGCGTGCTCATCGATGTTCGCGATCAGACACCGGTGGCTGCGCCGGCCGACTGGTCCCAGCTCGGCAATGGTCCAGGCCACCAAGGCGTCGTGCAGCGCCACACCGCCGCCGCGCCGCTGACCCCGCTCTGGCGGCGCACCCTCGACGTCGAGGGAATCGAGCG
>JBKHAU010000349.1:0-3548 GCA_046542725.1 Opitutales bacterium | reverse complement strand
CCTCGAGCGTTCGGCGGGGGCCTTGCGGGTCGCTTGCCTCGTCCTCGGTGCGGCCCCGGTGGTCTCACTCGGAGTGATGGCCTGTGAACCCCGCCTCGACGGCTACGGGGGGCTCTCGGGGATGGCCTGCGTCCTCGCCGGTGCTGTCGTGGGAGAGTGGATACGTCAGGGTGGTCCCCGCCGGCGCCTCGGACTGCTCCTTGGCGCCGGGCTGGCGGCGAAGCTTGCCTGGGAGGCCCTGCATCCCGGGGCGGCGCTCCTCGCCGCGGGCTGGTCCGGCGAAGTCGTCCCGTCGGTGAGCGCCCACGCGCTGGGGGCGCTCGTCGGTCTGGCGGCGGCGCTGCCCGCGCTCACTCGTCCGCTTGGGGCCGGGGCGCCGGTGGCCGGGGGCGCGGCCGGCGGTTGACCGGTTTGCCGCGTCGGCTGCCTTCGCGCTGGAGGCGGGCTTCGGCCTGCCGGGCGGCAACGGCCTGCTCGCGGCGAAGACGCCGCCAGTGCTCCAGTTGGGCGGCTTCGAGCGTGCCGGCGGCGATGGCGGCGCGCACCGCGCAGCCGGGTTCTTCGCCATGCTGGCAATCGCGAAAACGGCACGCCGAGGCCAGCTCGTCGATCAGGGCGAAGCTGGGGTCGTCCGTCCCGGCCTCGGCGACGAGTCCGAGTTCGCGCATGCCGGGAGTGTCGATGAGGAGCGACCCGTCGGGGAGGATAAAGAGCTCGCGCGCGGTCGTGGTGTGACGGCCGCGGTGGTCGTCTGCCCGGTTGGCCTGGACGAGCTGGCGCGCCTCGCCGAGAAGGGCGTTGAGGAGGGTCGACTTGCCGACCCCGGAGGAGCCCAGGACGGCGGCCGTCTGGGCAGGACGCAAAAAGGTGCGCAACGCGTCCACGCCGTCCCCCCGGGTCGCGCTGAGGGCGATGACAGGGGCGCCGCCGGCAATCGCCGCGACCGCCTCGAGGGTGCTCTCGGGGTCGGCGCAGAGATCGAGCTTGTTGAGGACGATGACCGGTTCGGCCCCACTCTGCGAGGCGACGAGGAGGTAGCGTTCGATGCGGCGCAGGTTGAAATTCTCATCCAGCCCGGTGACGAGGAAGAGACGGTCGACGTTTGCCGCCACGAGCTGGGGCGCGGAGCGGCGTCCCGCGACTTTGCGCACGAAGCGGCTTTGCCGGGGTAAAACGGCGTGCAGTCGTCCCGGCGCGTCGCCCTCCCGTGCTTCGAGCGCGACCCAGTCGCCGACCGCGGGAAGGGCGAGCGGATCGGTCGTTTCATTGAGCAGACGTCCGCTCGGGGCAGCGAAGGAGGGGCCGCTCTCGGTCACGACGGTGTAGACCCCACGGTCCTGACGGATGACGCGGGCGGGTTGCCAGTCGGGAGCCGGCGGAAGGGACTGGAAACGGTCGGCCCAGCGTGAGGACCAACCCAGCTCGAGAAGACTCATGCTCAGAGAAATGGGAAATGCACAGGAAGAGGGGAGCGGGGTTGTGCGCCGATGGCGAACCCCGAAAAACGGACGGATCCTCCCCGGGGTGGCGGGGTGATGCGGTGGCGGCTCGCCCCGGCGACCCTGGAGGGGACGAGGGGGCGCTCCCGGGACCACGACGGTCTCGGTCCTCCCCGCTCGCGTGGGCGAGCGCTTGCGTCAGGTCCGGTGCATGTCTCCCCTTGGGGCATGTTGATCGACAGCCATTGTCACCTCGCCAAATTCGCCCGCGCGGGCACCCTCGATGAGACGCTCGCGCGCGCCGCGGCGGCGGGCGTCGAGCGGTGCATCACGGTGGGAACGAGTCTCGAGGATTGGGAGCTCTACCACCGGCTGGCCGCGGAGCGGCCGGGCCAGGTCGACTTCACGGTGGGCTTGCATCCGACCTCGGCGGAGGATGATTGGGAGGACCAGCTCAAGGCGTTGCCGACCTTTTTCGGGACCGATCCGCAGCCCGTGGCGCTCGGGGAAATCGGCCTCGATCACTTTCATCTTCCGAAATACCCCGACGAGGCGGCGGAGGTGAAGGCGCGGCAGGTGCGGGCCTTTCGCGCCCAGCTCAGCATCGCCTACCAGTTTGATTGCCCGGTCGTGATCCACTCGCGCGGCGCTTTTCACGAGACCGTCGCGCTCATCGAGGAAAGCGGGGTGGACTGGCGCAAGGTCGTCTTCCACTGCTTCGCGGAAGGGCCCGGGGAGATGCGCATTTTGAACGAAAAGGGCGCGCGCGGCTCCTTCACCGGTATCGTGACCTACGCCAACAAATCGGCTGATCCGGTGCGCGCCGCTCTCCGCGCCCAGGGCCTCGAACGTCTCATGGTCGAGACCGACTGCCCCTACCTCACGCCCGTGCCCAAGCGGGGCGAGCCCAATGAGCCGGCCTATGTCGCGCACACCGCGGCGGCCTGTGCGGAGCAACTCGGGGTCGCGCCGGTCGTCCTCGCGGAACACGCGACGGCCAACACCGCCGCCTTTTTCGGGCTCAAAGGATAGACCATGGCCGAAGCGACGCGCCGGGAGTTGTTCCTCCCCAGCTGGTGGGCGTGGCTCGTGGCCGGAGCGGGCGCGCTCTTTCTCCACGCCCTCCTCCTCGGAATGCCGGCGGCCGGCTGGACCACGGAGGCCACCTTTCTTCTTCTCCTTGGGCTCGTCGGCCTCTTCGGTAGCGTGTTTTTCACGACGATCCTTTGGTGGTGGTCGGACGGGGCGCGCGGGGTCTTCCAGGGGGTCTTCCTCGGGGTCTGGGGGTCCTTTCTCCTCGTTCTCTTCATCCAGGCGCGGGAAGCGCAATACGCGCATGACGTGGCCCTCGTGGAGCAGATCGAAGAGACTCGCCTCGCTCTCCGCCAGCAGGCCGCCGACCGTGCCCGCCAGGCACTCGCCGAGATGCAGGATCGTCGCGAGCGCATGCAGACCGATCGCTTTGCCCGCTACGAGGGGCAGGTCCCGCCGGAGGTCCTCGAGCGCATGCGCGCCGCCGACGCGGAGGTCCTCGCCGAACTCGAGGCAGCGGCCGATCGCTACGCCAGCGTCATCGCGGCCAACGAGCTGGAAGGCCCCCCGGCCTGGCTCCGCGTCGCCACCCTCGATCAGCTCGAGGACCTGCGGGCGCGCAATGAAGCGGTCTACGAGGCCTCACGCGCCTACAATGACTTTCTTGACGGGCTCGAAGAGCGCTACACCGCCCGGCTCGAGGCGATGGACCTCCCGCCGCCGGCTGACCGCTTCGCCCTCGCCGAGAAGACACGGCTCCTCCAATACTGGGAATACAGCGGCGCGCGCGAGATCCGCCGTCTCGATGCCGAGATCACCGGCATCGCCCTGCGCGCGCTCGACCTCCTGCGCGACCATTGGGGAGAGTGGACCTTCGACCGCAGCGACTCGCGCGTGCGTTTCGATACTCCCGGTCTCGAGTTCCGCTTTTCCCAGTTGCTCAACGAGGCCCAGATGCTCACCCGTCAACAGCGCCAGCTCGTGCGCGATCGCGAGGAGTTCGATGAGGGGCGTCAGCCCGCCAGCGGAGGGGGTCGCGCGCCGCCTTCGGAACCTTGAACGGGCGCTTCTTTCGCG
>JBKHAU010000348.1:0-3550 GCA_046542725.1 Opitutales bacterium | reverse complement strand
GCCCTACCTCCAGTGCTCGAAGAGCGGACCGTTCTTCCCGTAGAGCGGGTCGGTCTCCGGGCACGGCACCGCCGCGATGCGCCGACGTGCCTCCTCGAGATCGCCCTCCCCCGCGCGCAGCAGATCGGCCGACTGCCCGGAGGGGTATCCTCCAACCACCAGAAAGTCCCCGCGCGCTTCCTTACATTGGTGGCCAAAGCCCGCCGGCAGGAGGAGGACATCTCCGGCCTCCACCTCCACCGTTTCACCCTGCGGCCCCCCGAGCCCGAGGCGGGCGGAACCCCGGGCCACTCCGAGCACCTCGTGGGCCGTCGAATGGAAATGGTGAAACGGATACACCCCCCAGCGCCAGAGGCCCTCCCAGCCATTGCCCGCAAAAGCCCCCTCCAGCGCGGCCGCGAAATCGTCAGCTTCCCGCAGGACGCCGCGGTAGACCAGCGCCGGCCAGCGCGGGTGGTTGGGAATCTCGTCGCCCTCCGGGGCTCGGAGCGTCTCGATCGGCGGGGTTTCGCAAGCCATCTCCTATCCTCGCGCGCCTCCACCCGACATGCAAACCGCGGCCCCCGTCCGCCCCCTCAGCGCACGTCGAGGTCGGGCCACTGGTGCAGCTTGCGGTGGAGGGTGCGGCGGGACATGCCGAGGAGCTTGGCCGCCTGGGTGCGGTTGCCTTTGGCTTGCACGAGGGCATTGCGCAGGAGGCGTTTCTCGTTCTCCTCGACGGAGAGCGGGTTCTGTGCGAGCCCGCTGTGCTCGGCCCCGATCTGGCCGGAGGGGTCGAGAAATTTGCCGTCGAGGTCGTATTCCGTGAACTTGCCTCCGCGCTTCATCACGACCGCATTCTCGGCAAAATTACGCAACTCGCGGATGTTGCCCGGCCAGCGATACTTTTGCAGGAGATGCATCACGCCGGGCTCCAGTTCAAGCGGCTCGACCCCATTTTCCTCCGCATAGTGGTCGATGTAGTGGTTGACGAGAAGCGGGATGTCGTCCGTCCGCTCGCGCAGGGGCGGCATGGTGAGTTTCACCACGTTGAGCCGGTAGAGGAGGTCCTCGCGGAAGGTGCCCTCGCGCACCATCGCCTCGAGGTCGCGATTGGTCGCGGCGACGAGGCGCACGTCGACCTTGATCGTCTTCACGCTGCCCAGCCGCTCGAACGTGCGCGACTCGAGGAAACGTAACAGCTTGACCTGTGTCGAGGGGTCGATCTCGCCGATCTCATCGAGAAAGACGGTCCCGCCATCGGCCGCCTCGAAGCGCCCCACCCGCTTCTCACTCGCCCCGGTAAAGGCACCGCGCTCGTGGCCGAAGAGTTCGCTCTCGAGCAGCGTGGGGGCAAGGGCCGCGGCATGCACCGTGACAAAAGGCCGACGCGCGCGGTCGCTGTTCTGGTGAATCGCCTGGGCGACGAGTTCCTTGCCCGTTCCGGTCTCGCCCTCGACCAGGACCGAGGCGCGGCTTGGGGCCACGCGCCTGACCTTCTCAATCACGTCCTCGAGCGCTTTCGAATTGCCAATGATCCCCTCAAAGCGGTACTTGCGGTCGAGCCGCTGGTGCAACTCGACGACCTCCTTCTCCGTCGTGCGGGACTGCAGGGCCCGGCGCATGAGGAGCTCGAGCTTCTCGATGTTCACCGGTTTCGTAAGGAAGTCGTAGGCCCCGCGCTTCATCGCTTCGACCGCGGTCTCCACGTTACCGTAGGCCGTCATCATGATCACGATGGGGCGGTGTGGCAGCGTCAGGGCCTTTTCGATCACCTTCATGCCGCTCTTCCCGGCCATGCGCAGATCCGTGAGAACGAGGTCGAAGGTCTCGACTTCCATGAGGTTGAAGGCTTCGTCCGCGTCGGCGGCGAGATAGACGTCATAGTCGTCCTCGAGCGCGAGCATGAGGCCCTCGCGGGTGTGTTTTTCATCGTCAACGACGAGCACGGTCGCAGGCATGCCGAGGAGGATGGGTCAGAATGGCGCTAGCGCAAGCGGCGCCCGCCGAACGGGCGTAAACCGCGCTCGCCGGTCGGCTCAGCCCATCTGCTCACCGCAGCGGTCGCAATAGCGTGCGTCCCGCCGGTGCTCCCGCTGGCCGCAGCGCTTGCACTCCCGTTCGGACGTGACCTTCCGCTGCTCCTGCGCACTGGCCCGCGAAAGTTCCATTCCCATGATGCCCGTCGGCACCGCGATGATGGCGTAACCCGTAAGCATGCCGAACGCGGAGATAAACTGCCCGAGCGGCGTCGCCGGGGAAATGTCCCCGTACCCCACCGTCGTCACCGTCACGATCGCCCAATAAACGCTTCGCGGAATGCTGTCGAAACCATGGGTCGGCCCCTCCACGAGGTAGAGCAAGGTGCCGAGGACCGTCGTCACGATAAACACCGCGAGCAGGAAAATGATGATCTTGGGGCGGCTCGCGCGGAGGGCAGTGAGGAGCACATTGCCCTCTCCCACGTAGCGCACCATCTTGAGAATGCGAAACATGCGCAGGAGCCGCAACATGCGCACCACCATGACATACTGGCCTCCCGGCAGGAGGAGCGCGAGATAGCTCGGGAGGACCGCAAGCAAGTCCACCACGCCGAAGAAGCTCCGCGCATAGCGCAGGGCATTCCGCCCCGAGTAGAGCCGCAAGCCATACTCGATCGTGAACAGGACGGTGAAGATCCACTCCGCGACCTTGAGCTGCGGGTACCATTGCTGCCGGATGGGCGCAACGCTCTCCAGCATGACCGCCACCACGCTCAGGACGATGAGAACGAGCAAAACCTCGTCGAAGAGCTTCCCCGCCGGCGTCTCGGCTTCGAAGATGATGCGGTAGAGACGGGCACGAACCGACTCGCGAGCGGTCGATTCCCCGGCAGGCGGACTCGATGTGGGAGGCATGCCGGCAAGTTAGGCGACCCGCGCCCCGCCACAAGGGAGAAGGCCAAAGGGCTCTGGCCTCCCGGCCCTCGCTTACGCCAGCCAGTGAATCTGCTGACGATAGAGGCCATACAGGCCGAGGGGACGCGAGGGCGAGCCCACCCGGCGCTTCACCGGGAGCTGCCCGAGTTCCTCCAGCACGGCGTCGAGGGCGTCCTCCGCCGGAGCCACCACGAGACGCGCAGCGGGCATCCAGCGCAGTGCCCGGACGACCTCGTCGCGCCACTCCGCCTCGTCAAAGAGCAGGGCGTCGGCGTAGCGCGCGGCCCAGCCCATCGCCGTCCCCCAGCGGACAAACGGCTCATGCACCCAGAGGTAGCGGTGCCGGCCGGCATCCTCACCCGTGAAAAGGTCGAGCCCCATCAATTGGTGATAGATCACCGGCCCATCGGTGCCCGCCGCCGCGAGACGGCGACGATACCGGCGGCGCAGTCCCCCGAGCCGGTGCCAGCCCCGCGCCGGCAGTTCCGGCCCTCCCAGGCGGATAAAAGTGCCCGCCGGCGCGCTCGCCCCCAGCGCCTTCGCCCGCTGCGCCACCCCGCCGCGCTGAGTGGCGTCGAAAAGATGAATCGCCGAACCTGCCATACACGCGATCTCACCCCGACGAGGACGGCGGGGCAAAGGCAAATCCTCCG
>JBKHAU010000347.1:0-3560 GCA_046542725.1 Opitutales bacterium | reverse complement strand
CTGCTCTCCTTTCTCTGGATGTCGGTCTTCGGGGGGTCGGCCCTCAACCTGCAGGCCTCGGGCGCGGCGGACATCCTCTCTGCGGTGCAGGCCGACGTCGCCACGGCGCTCTTCGAGATGCTGAGATCCTTCCCCTTCACGGCGGTGCTCTCGATCGTCGCGATCGTCCTCGTCGCGGTCTTTTTCGTTACTTCGTCGGACTCGGGGTCGCTCGTTGTCGACCACCTCACCTCGGGCGGCAAGCTCGAGTCCCCTGTGCGCCAGCGCGTCTTCTGGGCGGTCATGGAAGGGGTCGTGGCCGGCGTGCTCCTCCTCGGCGGAGGCCTCGAGACGTTGCAGACCGCCGCCATCTCGACGGGTCTGCCCTTCACCATCATTCTCCTGCTCATCATCTACTCGCTCTACGTCGGGCTCTCGCAGGAGCACTTCGTGGAAGAGGCGGTGCGCGACAAGCTCGCGGATGTGCATGACGAACACCGTATGAGTGAGGCCATTTCCGCTGCACGCGACGAGCTGGCGAGCGTGACCGAACCACCCAAGAAGAGTCCGGGCGGGGCCTAGCCGCCAGGACCCACGCTTCGAAGCCTGCCGGTGGGCGCTTTGTGACCGCCTCACCCCTCCGGGAGGGGCGGTTCTATTTTTCGTCGGCTCGGCGTGGCAAAGGAGCGGTGATCGCAGCGGGAAGAAACGGCACCGTGCCGCCGGGAGCACGCAGGTGGCTCGCCTTGCCCTCAGTTCGCCCCGTTCAAGAAAGGCAATGCGCTCACGCCATTGACGACGAACTGCACCGCAATGGCGGCGAAAATCAGGCCCATGAGGCGACGAAGGATGCGGAGAATCAAGGGGTTGATCCATCCCGCGCCCTTCGCGGCGGTGCGGAGGACGAGGTAGCAACCCAGGTAGACGACGGGCACGCTGAGATAGAGGGTGAGTTTGAGGGACCAGCGGTCGGCCTGGGTCTGGAGGATGATGGCGGTCGAGATGGCGCCGGGCCCGCAAAGCAGCGGAATGGCGAGCGGGGTGACCGCGATGTCCTCTTTCTCGGTCGCAAGGGCCTTCTCTGCGGGAGACAGGCGGATGGGCGCGTCGGGCGAGCGCAGCATGTCGAAGGCGATGGCGAAGAGGAGCGCCCCCCCCGCGATCTGAAAGGCCGGGAGGGTAATGCCGAGAACAGAAAAAAGGAACTGCCCCGCCACCGCGAAAAAGAGCATGATGCCCCCTGCCACGAGGCAGGCGAGGCGGGCCGAGCGGATGCGCTCCTCCGCCGATTCGCCCGGGGTGATGGCGAGAAAGGCGGGTACGGTCGAAAACGGATTGATGATCACGAAGAGCGAGACCGGGGCGAGCAGGATGAATTCCGTCAGGACCATTTGTTTGCCGACCCTACGAGCGGAGCAGGGCGGTTCAAGGGCACACTTGCCCGGGGCGACCGCCGGCGAAGTGGGTGGCGATGTCCGCACCGCCGCAGACGGCTCGGCGGGGGTTGGCAGCGGGACGACGTCGGAGCCTAGGGTGAGAGGACAGCGGCGGGGGAAGTGGTGGTGGCCGCCGAGTCGATGGCGGGACCCCGGTGGCCGGCTTCGGGGGCGGTCGCGAGCGGCCGGTGCGGAACGCCATGGCCGAGAAAGCGCTCGAGTTCGCGGGTGGCGGTGTTGAGCTTTTGGGCGATCTGGTGGAGTTGGTCGGCGCGGGCGGCCTCGGCGGCGCGCAGAGCGAGGGCCCGGACCTCGTCGGCGACGACGGCGACGCCCGCCTCGGCCTCACCCGCTCTTTCCAGCCGCCGTGGGTGGGAGCGCGGAGGACGGGAAAGGGGCCGATTTGCGCCTTCTCCGACATGCGCATGGTGGCGAGTTCGTCGGCGTGCTGGAAGGCATCCAGATCGTAGCCCGTTTCCTTCGCCATGAGGGCGACGGCCTCGGCGAATTCGGCATAAACCTCGACGCTGCCGAGGTATTGCCCGGCCTCGCCGAGGACTGGTGCGACGCCACGGAGGTCGAGTCCGCCCCGACCCGCCTCGACGCCGTGCAAGGGGGCCCGGGTGCGCGCTACGGTGTTGAGCGTGTGTCGAACGGATGCGAGCTCGTCGCCATGCTTATCGGGCGCCCAGCAGCGCAGGAGGGACCGGCGTTCAGCGGTGTGAAAATGCACGCGGATTGGCCAGTCGCCTTGCGTCGAGGCCAGTTCGCCAAGTGCCCCTCCGTATTCGAGGAGGACCGCACGGTCTTCCGTGGCGACCTCCTGCCGCACTTCCGGGAGGTGGGGCGAGAAAGCTCGCGAGCCGCTCGTTTTCGCGCGAGATCCGATCGATATATAGCGATCGAAATGGATCGTGCGGGAGAGGTCCTCGATCAGCTGCTGGCGGGTCTGCCGCTGAGGCGGGCGCGCGCCGGGGCTGTTCTCAGGCGAGGGGCAACTGAAGGTGCCAGCGAACCCCTTCGGTGAATCCCTCATCGAGGGTCAGGCGGGCGCCGGGCAGCAGGTCGACGACGCCGTGGGCGAGGGCGAGACCGAGGCCGAGGCCCTGTTGCTCACCTACCTTGCGGTCGAACTGGACGAAGGCACCGACGTGCGCGAGCTGCTCGGCCTGGAGGCGGGCACCGAGGTTCTCGATCGTCAGAAGAACGGTCGCGGGGCCTTCCTCGGCGTCGACGACGAGCGGTTGGCCGGAAAAGGAAAACTTACAGGCATTATCCAGCAGTTCGACGAGGAGCTGGCGAAGGAAGGTCTCCTCGAGGCGCACCGCGCCCTGGAGCGCAGGGAGCTCGGTGGCGAGATCGCCAGTGCGCCCGTGACGCCCCAGGACTTCCTCGACAGAGGTGGCGAGGACCGGACCGAGGGGGATGGGACTGCGCACCGCCGGGGGTTCGATGCGCGCGTCGATGTGGCGACCTTCAATGCGCAGGTGGACAAGAAGGCGCTCGACGACGCGGCCCATGCGCTCGCTCGACTCGCTGACGATTCCGAGCAGCTCGTCGAGGGCGGGATCCTCGTGGCGGGCACACTCCTCGCGCAGGAGGTCGAGCGGGGCGATGATGCCGTTGAGGGGGGTGCGGAGCTCGTGGGGACGCAGCTCATCGAGGGCGCGCTGCTGGTGGCGCAATCGCTGGCGGGACTGGGCCATCTCCTCGCGCACGCGCAGGTGCGCGCGGATGCGCGCGCGAATCTCGAGGCCGGAAAGGGGCTTGCTGACGAAGTCGTCCGCCCCCGCCTCGAAGCAGCGGGCGAGGGACAGCTTGTCGTTCAGGGCGGTCGACATGACGACGGGGAGCTGCGCGGTGCGTGGGTCCGACTTGAGGCGCCGGCAGTATTCGATGCCGTCGATCCCGGGCATCATGACATCGAGCAGGAGGAGGTCGGGGGCGACGGTCTGGACGACCTCGTCGGCCCGCTCGGCGCTGTTGGCATAGAAGATCTCGTAGGGCTCGCCTTCAAACAGGGAGACGACGACTTCGTAGTTGTCGGGCTCGTCGTCGACGACGAGAAGCGTGGCAAGGTCATGCATGGGCGGTGGTCTGGTTGGACGAAAAAGGATGCGCGCTGCCACGGGCCTCGAGACGCGC
>JBKHAU010000346.1:0-3577 GCA_046542725.1 Opitutales bacterium | reverse complement strand
ACATCGTCTACCGGCCCAACCCCGAGGCCCAGGCGGTCTACGAGAAACTCTTCAAGCTGTATCGAAATGTTCACGACGCCTTTGGGGGCGTGAATCCTTCGGCCGACCTTGGCGGGGTCATGAAGGAACTGCTCGACCTCAAGGAGCGCGCCTCCGCCGCCTGAGCGCGCGAGGCGTCATCTTTTCTCTTTGCCTGGAAATTCTTCCGCAGCCCAATCCCGTTTTCCCATGTCCGCTCTTGAAACCCCCACCATCTGGTTTGTCACCGGCAGCCAGCACCTCTACGGCGAGGAAGCCCTCCGCAAGGTCGCCGACAACGCCCGCCAACTCGTCGCCGGCCTGAACGATGCGCCCGCCCTCCCGCTGCCGCTCGAAGCCAAGGAGGTGATGACCACGCCGGAGCAGATCCGCGCCCTCTGCCTCGAGGCCAACCGCGACCCGGCCTGCGCCGGCCTCGTCCTCTGGATGCACACCTTCTCGCCCGCGAAGATGTGGATCGGCGGCCTCACCGCCCTGCGCAAGCCCTTCGTCCATCTCCACACCCAGTTCCACCGCGAACTGCCGTGGGGCGAGATCGACATGGATTTTATGAACCTGCACCAGGCGGCCCACGGCGACCGCGAGGCGGGTTTTCTGCACACCCGCCTGCGCCTCCCGCGCAAGGTCGTGGCGGGCCACTGGTCCGACGCCGGGGTGCAGCAGAAGCTCGGCACCTGGATGCGCGTGACCCGCGCCTGGCACGATGCACAGGGCGCGAAGTTTGCCCGCATCGGGGACAACATGCGCTACGTCGCCGTCACCGAGGGTGACAAGGTCGCGGCCGAGACGACCTTCGGGTATTCCGTCAATGGATACGGGCTGGGCGACGTGGCCGCCTATGTCGACGGGGTGGAGGATGCCGCTGTCGATCGGCTCTGCGCCGAATACGACGAACTCTATACCATCGCGCCTGCGCTGCGCACTGGCGGCGATCGCCATGTTTCCCTGCGCGACGGCGCCCGCCTCGAGCTTGGGCTGCGCGCCTTTCTCGAGGAGGGCGGTTTCAAGGGCTTCACCACCACCTTCGAGAACCTCACCGGTCTCAAGCAGCTGCCCGGTCTGGCCTGTCAGCGTCTCATGGCTGACGGCTACGGTTTCGGCGCCGAGGGAGACTGGAAGACGATGGCGCTCCTCCGGGCGATGAAGGTAATGGATGCCGGCCTGCCCGGCGGGACCTCCTTCATGGAGGACTACACCTACGACTTTCAGCCCGACGGGACCCGCGTGCTCGGCTCGCACATGCTCGAAATCTGTCCCTCGATCGCGGCCGACAAGCCCACCCTCGAGGTGCATCCGCTCGGCATTGGGGGCAAGGAAGACCCCGTGCGGCTCAAGTTCACCGCTCCGGCCGGCCCCGCGATCAACGCCTCGGTCGTCGATCTCGGCAACCGCTTCCGCCTCATCGTCAACGAGGTCGATGCGGTCGCCCCGCCCGAGGACCTGCCCAAGCTGCCGGTGGCGAGTGCCCTCTGGCACTGCCGTCCGAACTTTGAGACCGCGGTGGCCTCGTGGATTCACGCCGGCGGCGCCCACCACACGGGCTACAGCTACGCCGTCACGACCGAGTTCATGGAGGACTTTGCGACCATCGCCGGCATCGAGCTCGTTGTCATCGACGCCGAGACGCGTCTGCGCCAGTTTCAGGATACCCTGCGCCACAACGAGGTCTATTTTCACCTTGCCCACGGCCTGCGCTAAACGCCCTCCGCCTCCGCCCCATGCCCGACTACCAAGCCATCCGCGAAGCCTGCTGCGAGGCCAACAAGTCACTTCCCGCTTCCAAGCTCGTCGACCTCACCTTCGGCAACGTGAGCGTCTGCGACGCCGACCGCCGGGTCATGGCGATCAAACCGAGCGGAGTGGACTACGACGCGCTCAGCCCCGCCGACATGGTCATCGTCGACCTTGCCACCGGCGAGACGCTGGAGGGCGACCTCCGTCCCTCCTCCGATACGCCCACCCACCGGCGGCTGTATCAGCTCTTCCAGACGGCGGGTGCCATTGTGCATACCCACTCGCGCCACGCCGTCGCCTGGGCGCAGGCCGGGCGCGATCTGCCGTGCTTCGGCACGACCCACGCGGACTACTTCCACGGCGCGGTCCCTTGCACCCGGCCGATGACGTCGGATGAGATCGCGGCGGACTACGAATGGAACACCGCCGAGGTCATCGGCGAGTCCTTCGCGGAGCGCGATCCGGCGGACTGCCCCGCTGTCCTCATGCACGGGCATGGCCCCTTCGTCTGGGGCCCCACCGCGCCCAAGGCGGTGGAGACCGCCATGGCCCTCGAGATCGTCGCCCAGATGGCGCTCCAGGCCCTGCAGATCCATCCCTCCATGCCTCCCCTGCAGAAGCCGCAGCGGGACAAGCATTTCTTTCGCAAGCACGGCAAAACCGCCTATTACGGGCAGGGCTGACCCCGTCTTTGCCTTTTCCATACACCCCGTTTATGTTCCTCCTTCCCTGATTCCCCCCCATGAAGCAATCCCTTCGCTCCCTCCTTCTCTGCTCGCTCGTCCTCGGGACCGCGGCGCTTGCCACGGCTTCGGTCAAGAAATCGTCCTTTGGCGAGCTTCCCGACGGCCGCGCAGTCTCGCTCTACACGCTGAAGAACAAGCATGGTCTTGTCGCCAAGATCACCAACTACGGCGGCATCATGACCGAGCTGCACGTGCCCGACCGCGACGGCGAGATGGAGGACATCCTTCTCGGCTATGACTCGCTCGACGGTTACCTCGAGGTCACGCCCTATTTCGGCGCCCTCATCGGTCGCTACGGCAACCGCATTGACGAGGGCGTGTTCTCCCTCGAGGGGGAAACCTATGAGCTTTCCGTCAACGACGGAGACAACCACCTCCACGGCGGCGAACAGGGCTTCGACAAGGTGCTCTGGGAGGCCCGTCCCGTGAAGGGCAAGACGGCCCTTGAACTCACCTACACCAGCCCCGACGGCGAAATGGGCTACCCCGGAACCCTCGACGTCACCGTCGTCTACGAACTGACCGACGAGAACGAGTTGGTCATCACCTATGAGGCCACGACCGACGCCCCCACGGTCGTCAACCTCACCCAGCACAACTACTACAACCTGCGCGGCCACGCCCACGGCAGCATTGTCGATCACGAGTTGCTGATCAACGCCGACCGCTACACCCCGGTCGACGCCGGCCTTATTCCCACCGGCGAGTTGGCCGCCGTCGAGGGCACCCCCTTCGATTTCCAGAACTCCCGTCCGATCGGTTCACGCCTCGAAGCGGACCACGAGCAACTCGCCTTCGGCGGTGGTTACGACCACAACTGGGTCCTCAAGCAGGAGACCCCCGGCGAGATGATCTTCGCGGCCCGCCTTTACGACCCCGACAGCGGACGCGAGATGCTCGTCCACACGACCGAGCCCGGCCTGCAGTTCTACAGCGGAAACTTCCTCGACGGCACCATCGCCGGCAAGGACGACGCGACCTACTACTTCCGCTACGGCCTCTGCCTCGAGACCCAGCATTTCCCCGACTCGCCCAACCATCCCAACTTCCCCTCCACC
>JBKHAU010000345.1:0-3582 GCA_046542725.1 Opitutales bacterium | reverse complement strand
GCGAGGAAGTGACCTATGCGTATGACGATCTGGCGTTCATTTCCCATTCGGAGGTCCTGATACAGTTTGTGGATGAAAACGCGGATGAACGGTGCCTGAACTTCCATGTCCATCGCGACCTCGAGGAAGCGGCCTTTCGCGCGACCAAGGCGAAGTACGAGATCACCGCGGCGAAACAGGGCATCGCCCTGCTCTGCCAAGGGCGCTTCAGGATGGAGGCGAAAGAGGGCCGCGAAGAGATCGACCGGCAGTTCTTTCCCGCCTCCTGACGGAGGGGCTCAGTCCGCCAGGAGGTTGCCCGTCCGGGCAAGAAGCGCGGCGTCTTCGAGGGCGCGGGCGAGCAGCGGGGCATTCCACGGGAAGTGAGTCAGGCGCTCGGCCGTCTGCTCGGCCGTGGCGGCGAGGCGCGCGAGTTCGGTGTGCCCGTGGGGTAGAGGCTGGACGTAGCGCACCGGGATCTCGCGGTCGGCCCTCAGCGCAGGCGGACAGTCACGCAGGTCGGGTCTCTCCTGCGTGGTCCACCAGAGTGTGCGGCGCAGAGCCTGCAGCACGTAGAGCCCGCGCCGGTGGGCGAAGGGGCCGCGCACGTCGGCTTCCGGCGGCCAGCCCTCGGGTGGGTCTTCGCCGCGCGTCCAGGCGGTGGTGAGCGCGTTGCCCTCGTGCCACCAGCCGATCCAGATCGACTCCGGCGGGCGGTTGAGGGCGCGGTTGAAGCGCGGCCTGTAGTGGCGAATCCACGACGCCTCGAGGGCACGCGCCTCGGCCTCCGTCTCGGTCGGCTCGATGTGGATCGCCTGCGCGGCGTGCACCAGGCGGCAGAGCCGGCGGGGCGAGCGCTGGGGCCCGATCGAGCGGTAGCTTCCGACGCGCTGGCGCAGGTTGCGTGACGACCCGACGTAGAGCACCTCGGCCTCGCGGGAGAGCCAGCGGTAGACCCCCGGTGCGGTCGGCAATTCGCGAAAAAACTCCGCCCCGAGGCGCGCGGGCAGCGGGTTGATCCAGGGAAGGAGCTCGAGTTGGCGAGGGGGCATGGAGGGTGTCCACGAATTGTACGAGTGACACGAATAGGCGCGGCTGGTTTCGACAACCACGGATTTCACGGATGCACACAGATGAATGCGGAGATGCTGTGCGAGAGAGCGCCGTCTCGGAGATGCGTGTCCATTCGTGTGATTCGTGGACGAACCGGAGCGCACTCCGTCGATCCGTGAAAATCCGTGGAATCCGTGGTTGAAAAAACCTTCGGCGCCTCACTCTTCGAAGATGTTGCGGGCTTTGCGTTGTTCGCGGATGCGTTGCACGTTATCGCGGATCTGGATCAGGCTTTCGTCGAGGATCTGGCCCATGCGTTCGCATTTGAGGAACTCGTCGTTCTGGTAGTGGGTGGCGAGGCTCTGGGCCAGTTCGCTGACCTTTTCGGGAGCGGAGATGCGGTCGGACTTCATGCAGCGCAGGAGGTCGTTGACGCGGGTGCGGGCGAGCATGATGCGGCGGAAAATGGTGGCCTGCTCTTCGCGCTGGTATTGGGTGGCAGTGGGCACGTTGAGCTGCTCGATGCAGAACTGGACGAGCTTGTTGTTCTCTTTGAAGAACTGGGGGCGGTAGAAATTGATCCGGCCGGAGTAGCTCTGCTGGTCGAAGTCCATCGAGCGGATGCGGATCTGCACTTCCTCGAAGTCGGGTGTCATATCGACGACGAAGTTGTAGGAGCGCATGTCGCCGAGGAGGCGCACGAAGCAGCGCTCGTTGAACTTCACCAGTTCCTTTGCGAGGCGGATCTTCTTGAGGTGGGGTTGCCCCATCCAGTGCTCGATGAACTGATCGCCGGGCACGCCCACGACGTGCTCCTCGACGAGGATGTCGTCGGCGATGAGGTAGTGCATGCGGTTGGGCGAGAGGAGGTGCTCGAACTCCAGTCCGTAGATGCGCGAGGCATCGAGCTTCTTGAGGTAGTAGTAGTCCTGATTGTCGTTGTAGGAGTTGACGATGCGGATGCGGAAGGGGTTGCTGTTGCCGAAGGTGCAGTAGTCGATGCGATCGACGTAGAGGTGGTCGGTGAAGGAGATGTCGCCCTCCGTCTTGAGCATCGCGTAGATGCCGGTGAGGTGCTTGTTGAGCCGCTTCATCACTTCGGGTCGGTAGATGAGGGTGCGCCAGAGGGTGTCCTCCCCGTTGTCGTCGAAGAGCGGCATCGTCTCGTGCCACTCGAGGAGGCGCGAGTAGCTCACGGGCAGCTCGAAGAGGCGGTTGTAGCGCGCGAGGTACTCCATGAGGAGCGGCCCCGGCTTGTACATGGGCTTTTTCTTGGTCGCAAAGGGGTCGGCCGGCAGAGTCACAGGAGGCAGGATGGGCAGGGGGCGGCGGGGAGTAAAGGAAGTGATGAATGATGAGTGATGAATGATGAGTGTGCGGCGTCTCCCATTCATCACTCATCATTCATCACTCATCATTCAAAATCGCCTCGATACCGGCCTCCATGCGGAGTTGGCGGGTGGCGAAGTCGGGGTGGGTGCGGAGGGGCAGCTGCCACCAGCGGCGGCGGGTTTCGGGGCCGAGGGTGGCAAAGCGCGCCCAGAAATCGCGGAGAGGCTCCAGCTCGTAGCCGGCGGCGTCGAGGAGGTGCAGGGCGACGAGGTCGGCCTCGCTCTCGAAGTCGGGCGCGGGCTCGAACAGGCTGAAAAGCCCGAAGGCGTTGGGCGAGGGCACGCCGGCGGCAAGGAGGGCGACGTCGACCGCCGTGCCCGCGAGGTAGTTGAGAACGTGGTCGCGGTGGTGGCGCAGGGCGTTGTGGGCGATCTCGTGCGCGATGACGAAGGCCAACTCGCTGTCGTGGCCACAAAACTCGAGCATGCCGCGGTTGATCTTCACCGTGCGGCCGGTGGCGAGGGCATTGATGCGTGAGTCGTAGCGCAACTGCACCTGATAGGGCGCGACAGACGCCGGGGTGATCGTGAAGCTCAGGCGCTGATCTTCCCGCTCCACCTCGAAGGAGACGATTCGACCGCCCCGTATCTGCGTGAGAAAGGCTTCGCGAAAGCCCGGGTCGGCCGGAGCCACCTCGCTCCCGGCGAGGTCCACGATCCGGTCGCCCGGCCGCAGGCCCGCGGCGTCTGCCGGCGATCCCGGGGCGACCGCCTGGAGCACGGGCCCGCGATCCAGGTCCCAGACTTCGTTCGCCAGCTCCGCGTAGGGCGCGGGAAAGGCGTCGGCTGAGAGCACGAGCACGCCGAGGACCGGCCGCGGCTCGAGCTCGAAGAGTTTCATCGCCTCTCGCAGAAGCGGATATGCCACCCGGTGCAACCGCTCCTGCCGCACCGCGTCCACGCGCAGAAACGCCTCCCTCATCTCCACCCGCCCCGCCTCGAGCGCTGCCGGGTCGACCGCCGTCAGCTCCGTCTGCGGCGTGCGACACGCGGTTAGGAAGAGGGAGAGGAATGCAAAATGATAAGTGATGAATAATGAATACGCTCTCGTTCGCGGCCGTGGTCCTCCCTGCCCCCATTCATCACTCATCCATTCAGCCTTCGTCATTGTTTCTCCCCCAGCCCTTCCGCCCACGCCCAGAGCTTGAGGTCGAGGTGG
>JBKHAU010000344.1:0-3593 GCA_046542725.1 Opitutales bacterium | reverse complement strand
GTCGAGGAGAACCTTCGGAAAGGCAGGGTGGACCTTTCGATGCGCTCGGAACGAACGGCTCCGGTCGAGGCCCGAGGCCACTCTCCCGAAGCGACCAGACGCCGGCGACCCGAGCCTCGTGCGATGCGGCCGCTAAGGCGGATCTCCATCGCCGCCCGCATTCGATCCCCGGAATCCGCCGCCAAGCCAACCGTTCGCCGGACGACCCCCACCCTACTGGTCCAACCAGCCGACGCGGCCAAAGAGTGTCTCCAGGGCCGATTTTGCGCCCGCCTCGAGAGGCGTCCCATGGCCCACGATGAGGCGGTCAAAATCCCACTGCATCATCTTCTTCACCGAGGCTCGAAAGGCGACACGATCCTTGATCGCGGCTTCGACCCGGCGGGAGACCCCGGGCGCGCGACCCCCCTTGAGCGCAAGCGAGAGAAGGGCCCGGAAAACGGGCGGAGGCGATGGGAAATGAAGGGCCAGGTCCGCAACGATCAGCGTACGAGACGGCGTGTGCAGGAACACATGCTCGCGCATCGACGGAACGCCTTCGATCGGGAGAACCTCCAAGTATCCGGTCCACTCCGCCGGCGGCGGAAGCAACGGATCGACCGGAAACGGGACCCGCTCGGCAAAACCGGGCGGACCGAGAAAGGTCGCCTCCGGAAAGGCCACCCGCCCAGCCTCGGCATACGAGTCGTGGTCGAGCATCGCATCGAGGACCCAGCGCACTTCACCCAGTCCGCGAATCGCCTCGACCTGCGCCGGGGCAAACGGAGCAGTGGAATGGACCACCACCCCCGACGGCAGGCTCAGAATGGTGACATGCCGCTGGATATCGAGTCCGAGCCGCTTGAGGGGAAAGGCGAGATGCCAGAGATCGTCTGCGAGTCGCTCCATCGCGCACTTTCGCCGGAGCGGTCGAAAGGGTCAACTATCCGCCCGAGAGAGACGATTCCCGCCCGCCCAGAATCCATCGGGGAACGGCGCGCCGGATCGATCGGATGAGCCGGCGCCCGGCGGGCTCGCGCAAACTCATTACCCCCCTGCCCGATCCGTCGCGAGCAGCCCGCGATGCTCGAGCCAATTGGCCAGGAGCTGAGGCCAACCGGAGACGGGACCGTGTCCCGGGCGCATGCCAAAGCCGTGCGGTCCTTCGGCGAAGAGGTGCAACTCGACGGGCACTCCGGCGGCGCGCAGGGCGCGGGCGAAGTCCAGACTGTTTTCCGCCGGGACGACGGTCTCCTCGTCGGTGTGGAGAAGAAAGACAGGCGGCGTCCGGGTTGTCACGCGAGTCTGGAGGGAGAGCGCCTCCCGCTCGGCCTCCGAGGGATCGGGACCCAGGAGGTTGCGGCGCGAGCCCTCGTGGGTGAAAGGGTCGAGCATGGTCAGCACCGGGTAGACGAGCACGCTGAAATCGGGCCGCGCCGAGACGGAATCGAGGACGTCGCCAAAGCGCGCCTCGGGCGTATCCCAGAGAGTCGTCGCCATGCCGGCGACGTGGCCACCGGCGGAGAATCCGAGCACGCCGAGACGGGCGGGATCGATTCCCCATTCGGCCGCCGAATGACGGACCGTGCGGAGGGCGCGCGCGACATCCTGCAGAGGAGCAGGAAAGCCAAACTCCTTCAGCCGATATTTGAGGACAAAGGCGTCGAAGCCGAGGGCGTTGAACCAGCGCGCGATCTCCACGCCCTCGTGCTCCATCGCGAGGCGGGCATAGCCACCGCCGGGGCAGATCACGACGGCGGGGCGAGGGGCGGTGCCAAGCGTGCTGCGGTAGATGCCGAGCGAGGGCACGCGGACGTTTTCGACCCGTCCACTGTCGCCGGTCTCGCCCTCGCCGGGCACGTCGTAATCCATCGCACCTGCCGGGTAGAGCGGGATCCAGCGGGGCTCGGTGGGGTCTGGCATGGGCGGTTTCAAATGGGCGGAGAGCGGGAGGTCGAGGGCGCGGAGTTGCTCCACGGCGAGTTGGACGATCTGCGTCGCGCCGAGGAGCGAGAGGTGGGTGTCGTCCTGCGTGCCCTCGGGAAAGCGCGCGAAGTGCCCCGGCGTGGGCCAGTGATACCAAGCCCGCGAGGCCTCGGGTCCGAGCGCCGCGACGGCCTCGGCGGTGGCCGCCTGCAGGTCGATGAGCGGCGTGCTCGTGGCGGCGGCGACCTCGCGCACCACCCGCGGATAGTGGCCATGAGTGGGCTCGAGTCGGCCATTCTCGCCGAAGCGCCGTCGCACGATGGAGGTGGCGAGAAGCGGCTGCGCTCCCTTCTCCCGGACCTCGCGGATGAAGCGCTCGAGGTGATCCCGATAGGCGGTCTCGGGGGCGGCGTAACGAGAGGAGTCCTGGGCCTTTTGATCGTTGTGCCCGAACTGGATGAGGACGGCGTCGCCCGGGCGCAGGTCGGCGAGTAGGCGATCCCAGTGGCCTTCGGTGCGGAAGCTCAGGCTCGACCGACCGTTGAGCGCGCGGTTGTCGACGACGAGGGTCTCGGCCATGAAGAACGGCAGCGCCTCTCCCCATCCGCGCTCCGGGTTGTCGGGCGGTGGCGCCTTCTCGGCCATCGTCGAATCACCGGCGAGGAAGAGATGCGGGGGGCGGGCCGTCGCAGGCAGGATGGCGGCCAGGAGGGCCAGTCCGAGGAGGGATGCGAGTCGGGGGGAGATCATGGGAGCGGGAAGGCGGGCTTGCAACCATCGTTGCCATCGGCTCGCGCAAGCAAGTTGCCCATGCAAGCCGAGGAAGCGGGCGCGGAGCGAGGCTGCACCGTTCCCACCGTCAGCTTTCCGGCGCACCCGGCCAGCGGGCACTGCCACCGCCCGGGCCGACGCCATCGGAGCACCGGGGACGGGAGCAACCAGTGCGACACTCCAGCAACCGAATCCATCCGCCCGCGGACCATCGCTTGCATCGTGGGCAGGATGTCCGACGCTTGCCCGCTCGAACTCGTCTACCATGCGCTGTTTTTACCATCCAGACTATTTCTTTGCCCTGCCCGCCGGGCACCCCTTTCCGATGGAGAAGTTCCCCGAGGCACACGCCCTCGTGCGAGGGCAGCCTGGTATCGAAGTGGTGGCACCGCCCCCGCTCGCGCGGGCGACGGTGGAGCGCGTCCATCACCCCGCCTACCTCCGGCGGGTCGACGCCGACGATGTCCTTGGTCAGGTCGGACTCACCTCCGGCGAACGCGTGCGGCTTGGGCTTCCCGGCCGCCCCGGGCTCCTCGCCCGCTCGATGCTCGAGGCCGCCGGCACCCTGGGCGCAACCCGCGCCGCCCTCGAAGACGGCATCGCCGCCAACCTCGCGGGCGGCACCCATCACGCCTTCCCCGCTCGCGGGATGGGCTTTTGCGTGCTGAATGACGTCGCGATCGCGGTCGCTGCGCTGCGGGCCGAGGGCTGCGACCTGGCCTCCATTCTCGTCGTCGACACCGACGCCCACCAAGGCAATGCGAACCACGCCTGGTTTCGCGGTGACAAAGGGGTCTTCACCTTTTCCATTCATGTCGGTCGCAACTACCCCGCGAAAAAGGAGCCGGGCGACTGCGATGTGCGCGATTCATCTTCGAGGCATTCGCTCCCTGAACCGCTCCGGCGAGAAAGTGCGC
>JBKHAU010000343.1:0-3611 GCA_046542725.1 Opitutales bacterium | reverse complement strand
GCGCGGGAGCACGTCGTGCTCTGCCTCCTGCCGGCCTTCTGGATCGCGGGGGCGATCGCGGCCTTTGTCTCGCAGGCCTCGGTCATGCGCTACCTCGGGCCGAAGGCGCCGAAGCCACTGGCGTATGGCGTCGGCTCGGTCTCGGGCACGATCCTCGCGGTCTGCTCCTGCACCGTCCTGCCGCTCTTTGCCGGAATCTACCGGATGGGTGCGGGTCTGGGGCCGGCGACGGCCTTTCTCTACTCCGGGCCGGCGATCAACGCCTTGGCGATCATCCTCACGGCGAAGGTCCTGGGCTTCGAACTCGGTCTCGCCCGGGCCATCGGGGCGATCGTCTTCAGCCTCGTCATCGGGCTCGCGATGGCCTGGCTCTTTCGCCGGGAGGAGAAGGCCAAGGTCGCCAAGGCTGCCCATTTGCCCGAGCCGGAGGCAGGGCGCCCGCTCTGGCAGACGGCCGCTTTTTTCGCGACGATGGTCGGCATCCTCGTCTTTGCCAACTGGGGTGGGGACGCGGAGGGCACGGGCTTTTTCTCCGCCGTGGGGCGGGTCAAATGGCTCCTCACGGCCGCGCTCGGGTTGCTCTTCGCGGCTGAGCTGTGGCGCTGGTATGGGCTGCCCGCCGGGCGGCTCGCGGTCGTCGCGATCGGCGTGGCCCTCGCCGCCGTCCTCGCCCCGACACACCCGCAGGTGCCCTTTGTCGTCGGCGTGCTGGGGCTGGCCTGGCTCACCGCGGGGGCCGGCGGCGAGGCGGGTGAATGGTTCGCCCAGGCCTGGAGTTACACCAAGCAGATCATGCCGCTGCTGCTCGGCGGGGTCCTCGTGGCCGGCCTGCTGCTCGGTCGCCCCGGGCACGAGGGGCTCATCCCGACGGAGTGGATCAGCGCGTCGGTCGGCGGCAACTCGCTCGGGGCCAACGCCTTTGCCTCGGTCGCGGGCGCCCTGATGTATTTCGCCACCCTCACCGAGGTGCCGATCCTGCAAGGGTTGCTCGGCAACGGCATGGGCCAGGGCCCCGCCCTCGCCCTCCTCCTCGCCGGCCCCGCGCTGAGCCTGCCCAACATGCTCGTCATCAACTCCGTCATCGGCCCCCGGAAGACGGGCGTCTACGTCGCCCTCGTCGTCCTCATGGCGACGCTCTCCGGCTGGCTCTACGGGCTCCTTTTCTGAACCCACATCACAATCCACCCATGAAAACGATCCAGATCCTCGGCACCGGGTGTGCCAAATGCAACAACCTGGCTGACGCCACCAAAACCGCCGCCGACGAACTCGGCCTCGACTATCAGATGGAGAAAATCACCGACATGATGCGCTTCGCCGACTTCGGCGTGATGGTCACCCCGGCCATGGCGGTGGATGGCGAGGTCAAGGTCTCCGGGCGTGTCCCCGCGGGCGACGAGCTGAAGAAGATGTTGGCGGACGCCTGAGGAGCATCTTCCCAAAACGTTCACCGTCATGAAAAAGGCACTACAGTTCGCTCTGCTTCTCCTCGTTGCCCTCGCCGTGGGCGTGTGGGCTTGGGACCGCTTCGCGCCGGCGTCGCCCGAGGCTGTCCTCGCGGTCGCGCCCGCCGCCCCCGCCGATGATGCCGCTGCGCACGTTGTGCGCGTGACCTACTTCACCTCCGACGTGCGTTGCCCGACCTGCCGCACGATCGAAGAACTGACCCACCGCACCATCGCTGAGCGCTTCGACGCCGAGGTCGAGGCGGGCACCCTCGTCTTCAACACGCGCAACCTCGACGAGCCCGGCAACGCGCACTTCGCCGAGGACTACGAGCTGTCCTTCAAGACCGTCGTGGTCTCCCACCGCGTCGGCGGCGAGGAACGCGCCTGGGCGAAGTTCGACGACGTCTGGAGCCACGCCAACGATCCCGAGGCCTTCATGCTCTACCTCGAGCATGGCATCCGCGCCTATCTCGACGTCCCCGCCACGTGACGACCGAACTGGCCACCCTCGCGACCGCCCTCTGGCTGGGGGTCGTCACCTCGATCAGCCCCTGCCCGCTCGCCACCAACGTCGCCGCGATCTCCGTCCTCGCGCGGCGCGTGGGGCAGCGGCGGCGGGCGCTCGCCGGGGCCGCCGCCTACACTTTCGGCAGGATGGCCGTCTACCTCGTGCTCGCCCTCATCCTCTTTGGCGGGCTCGCCACCATGCCGAGGGTCGCCGCCTTTCTGCGCGGCGAGATCGGCCCGCTCCTCGGCCCCATCCTCATCCTCGCCGGGATGGCCGTGCTCGGCTGGCTGCCGCTCCCGCTCAACCTCCGCCTCGGCGACGGTGCCACCGCCCAGCGCATCAGTCGCTGGGGCCTTTTCGGCGAGTTCTCCCTCGGTGCGCTCTTCGCCCTCTCCTTCTGCCCCGTCTCCGCCGCCCTCTTCTTCGGCTCCCTCATCCCCCTCGTCCTGCCCTCGATGGCCCCGCCCTTGACCGTCGGACTCTACGGCCTCGGTACCGCCCTGCCCGTCGGGATCATCGCCCTCCTCCTCGTCCTCAGCACCGACGCCGCCGCCCGCACCCTCGGTCGCCTCCAGGCCTGGCAATCCCGCCTCACCCAGGGCACCGCCCTCGTCCTCCTCCTCGTCGGCGTCTACCTGACCGTCACCCAGACCGTCCTCCCGGCCCTTGCGCGGTAGATCTTCTCTCCCCAGCGCAACCGACCGCCCAGGATCCGATCCGTTCTTCTGCACCAGTCTGACGACATGCGACTGACCGTAAATCTTGAAGAGCCCTTCTACCGCGCGGCCAAGGCCATCTCGAAAGCGAAGGATGTCTCCCTGAGCGCGGCGGTGAACAAGCTCATCGCGGTGGGATTCGAGCGGCGGAATCTCGCGCAAACGCGGACCATGGAAGAAGCGCGTCAACCCTTTCCCTCCTCGCGTGGACGGCGCTCGATCGACGCCGCGGCCGTGGCATTGCTCGAAGATGAGTTGGAGGGCTGAGTGAAATGGCCGTTCACCTCTTGGACGGAAATCTCCTCGTCGCCTTGCGGATCGATACGCACGTTCATCACCACATCGCCCGGAACTGGTTCTCGCGGCTCCCCCGATCGGACCGGTTCGCGACGTGTTGTATCACGGAAGGAACGCTGCTTCGGGTCCACATGACGGTGGCAGAAGATGGATCCTCCGGAGCGGCTTGGACCGCCCTGGAAGACATCCGGGCGCATCCGATGCACGTTTACTGGGGGATGGTTTCAGCTACGCCGCGGTGTCCTGTATCGGATTGAATGGCCGCAGACAGGTCACGGACGCGTGGTTGGCGGAACTCGCGCGCCGCGAGGGCGGACGTCTGGCGACCCTCCATGCCGGGCTCGCAGCACTGCACGCCGACGTCGCGGAACTGGTTGCACAGGGCGAACAGGTAGTCGTCGTCCACGGCGGATCGACCGCCGTCGACGACACGCTCGAACAGCTGGGCGAAGCGCCCACCTACGTCGAGACGCCGGGCGGCGTCGTCGGGCGGTTCACCGACGAGCGCACCATGGAGGTCTTCGAGATGGTGCTGCCGGGCAAGCTCAACACGGACCTGACCGAGGCGCTCCAGAACGAGGGCGTGAACGCCGTCGGGCTGTCGGGCGTCACCGTGGGAAGGGCCGCCGGCCAGGCGGGGCC
>JBKHAU010000342.1:0-3619 GCA_046542725.1 Opitutales bacterium | reverse complement strand
TGGATGACGTCGAGGTGGGCAGGGGTCCCGACAACCGACCGGAGCCGGTCGGCGAGGGCCCGGGCAGTGCTGGACTTGCCCGAGGCGGCGCCGCCGTCGAGGGCGAGGATCTGGAAGGGAGTGTTCATGGCGCAGGGCGGGAGCCGCGCAGGCTCTCCAGCGTGGTGAAAAAGTCGGGAAAGGTCTTGCGGCAGCAGAGCGGGTCGCGGAGCCGCAGCCAAGGCCCGTGGTCGGGCCGCAGGTCGGCGCAGCCAAGGATCGCAAAGCTCATCGCAAAGCGATGGTCCTCATAGGTTTCGATTTCCACCGTGGTCTCCACGGCGCGCATCAGGGCGGCGCGGTCGGGCTCGATGTGGAGGCTGTCCTCACGCTCCGTCACCGTGCAGCCGAGCTTGGCCAGCTCACGCGCCATGGCGGCGACGCGGTCGGTCTCCTGATGGCGGGTGTGACCGATGCCGCGGATCGTCGTCGGGCCCTCCGCGAGCGGCGCGAGCGCCGCAAGGGTGAGAAAGGTGTCGGAAAAATGCCGGAAATCGCGCTCGAGGCCGGGGAGGGGCGTTCCCCCGGGCGCGCCGACTTCCCAGCCGTGCGCGGACTGCTTCACTTCGGCGCCGAGGGCCGCCACGACGTCGGCGAAGGCGGCATCGCCCTGCAGGAGGTTGGGCGTGAGCCCTGGCAGGCGCACGGCGCCCCCCGTCACCAGGGGGAGGGCGAGGAAGTAGCTCGCGGCCGTCACGTCGGGCTCGACCGCATAGGTGCCCGGTGACTGGTAGCCCGCGCCGGCTCCAACCGTGAGCATGCCCTCGGGCGAGTCCCCCACGCGCGCGCCGAAATGGCTCATCATCTCCGTCGTGATGCGGACAAAGGCCGGTCGCAGCTGCTCGACGCGGAGGACGAGGTCGGCCCGCGCGCAGGGTGCGGCCAGGAGCAGGGCGGAGACGAACTGGCTGCTCGCCCCGGCATCGATCGTGACCGCTCCCCCGGCGAGGCCGGACGACTCGAGACGGAAGGGAAAGTGCCCGGGCTGTTTCCCGAAAGTGAAGCGGGCCCCTTGCGCTGTGAGCGCGTCGAGGAGTTCCGCCATCGGGCGCTCGCGCATCGCGGGGTCGCCGTCGAGGGCGTAGCGACCCTCCGGCGCAAGCGCGAGCAGGGCGGTGAGGAAGCGGGCGGCCGTGCCCGCGTTGCCGACGTCGAAGGACGCCTCGCGCACCGGCCAGTGGCCGCCACGACCTTGCACCGTGATGGTCCGCGCCTCGCGGTCAGCGCTCAACGCGAGGCCGAGGCGCTCGAGGGCGGCAAGCATGAGCTCGGTGTCGCGGCTGAAGAGCACTCCTTCGAGCGTGGTCGTGCCTTCGGCGAGGGCGGCGAGGACGAGGGCACGGTTTGTCAGGCTCTTTGAGCCGGGCAGGGCGACAGCCCCGCGGGCGGGCCCGCGAAAGGGGAGGATGGGAAGCGGATCCTTCATGCCGGAGGCGGGTCGAAGCGTTGGCGGTAGGCCCGCCCTTCCGCGAGAAGGGCCTCGAGGGTGTCGAAATCCTCTCTTTCGAGGGCTTCCTCGAAGGCCGTGAGGGCGTGTCGAAAATCGCCCAGAGCGCTCTGCAGGGCAGGTCGGTTCTGCGCGCAGATGTCCCGCCAGAGGCCGGGATGTCCAGCCGCCACCCGGGTCGTGTCGCGGAGGCCGGCACCGGCCACGGCGGGCCAGGCATCGGAGCCGTTTTGCCGTCCGAGGGCCACGCTCAGCGCACTCGCGAGGAGGTGGGGCAGGTGGCTCACATGGGCCACGGTGAAGTCGTGGCGCGCGGGGGTTTCGCGGAGCGTGCGCATCCCGACGGCCTGCCAGAAGCGCTCCACTCGCTCGGTCGCCGCCGCATCGGTCGCGACGGTCGGGGTGAGGAAGCACGGTCGTCCGGCAAAGAGATCGGCGCGGGCGTGTTCCATGCCGCTCTTTTCCGAGCCGGCCATGGGGTGTGCCCCGACAAAATGCGCGCCCGCGGGCATGAGGCGGTCGGCCCCGGCGCAGATTGTCCCCTTGGTGCTTCCCACGTCGGTCACGAGCGTGCCCGGGCGAAGGGTGGGGGCGATCGTCTCGAGGAGCGGGAGGAGGTGTTCCACCGGGGGGCAGAGCACCACGAGGTCGCCCTCTGCCGCGGCTTCCGCCGGATCGGCCGGGGCGCTGTCGCACCAGCCCGCGGCCAGGCAGGCCGCCCGCCCCTCGGCTCGACGCGCCCAGACGACGATGCGCTCCGCGAGGCGGCGCTCGTGGGCCGCCATGCCGAGGGAGGCGCCGAGCAGCCCCGGGGCGAGAATGGTAAGGGTCGAGAACACGAAAAAAACCGTTTCCAGTTTGTTTTGACGCCGCCGGGCGTTCCGGGGAGACCATGCAGCGTTTGTCACCACTCTTCGGGTGACAAGCTGAATTGCGGAACCGTGGGCCACTCCAAGCCATCCCGATCTCGCCGTCGCGCCCGTCGCCCGACGCGCGGCCCCTTGATCCTCCTGGGCGGTTTTGTCGTGCTCGTCCTGCTCTTCCTCGTGGGAATGTGGCAGCTCGCCCGGCTGGGCCCGGCGGGCAGCCGCGGGACCGCCGCGGTCGAGCAGGCTGCTCTCACCGAGGCCGAGGCGCGGGCTTTGCAGGCTGAGGTGACCGAGCTCAGGCGTCAGTTCACGACCGCCATCGAGGATGGTGAAGTCTCCCTCGCGGACCTCCAGATCCTGGAACTGGCCATCCGCCAGCAGCGCAGGCTTCTCGAAGGGCAACCCTATGCGGAGACCCTCGACCTCGAGCGTCTCGCCGAACTCGAGGAGACCTACGACGACCATGCCGGCGGAGTCCTCCATGTCCGCTCGATCGCGGCCGAGGCAACCGCGCGGGCGGCCGCCGAAGAAGGACGTGTGGAGGAGGCGTTGGCTGCTTTTGCCGAGGCCATCGCCCTGCAGGAGCAGATCAATCAGCTTTACTCCCGGGGCAACCGTCGGGATCTGTCCCGCCCGCGTCGCCTGGAGATGGAGCGGCAGAACCTGCTCGCCGCGCCCCTCGCCCGCGAGGCGGCTGAACACGTGCAAGAGGCCGAAGTGCTTCTCGAAGAGCAGCACTACCTCGAGGCGGCCGAGCGGCTCCGGGCCGCGGTCGAGCTGCACGACCGTCTCCAGCGCGAGTTTGGCAACACCCGCCACGCCAACCGCACAGAGCATCGCCGGGTCCAGTCGCTCCTCGTGGACACGGAGGCAGCCGAATTGCGTGAGCAGCGCGCCTTCCTCCGCGCCGAGGCCGAAGTGCTCCTTGCGGCCGGCGCTTACGAGCAGGCCACCGGGCGACTCGAGCGCGCGATGGAGGTGCAACGCGACCTCGCGGCGCGCTTTCCCCGCAGCAGCTATGCGGACCCGGGCGTGATGCGGGAGCTCCAGGCCGATCGGCAGTCCGCCCTCAGCGCCCGCCTCGAGGAGAGCATCGTGGACAAGGTGGAGCGACTCCGTCGCCTTCTGCGCGAGCGGCGTGCCTCCACGGCGGCCCCCCTCGCGGCCGACGCCTATCGCGACCTGAGGCAGTTGCACGAGAGCTTTTCCGCCAGCCGCTTTCTCAACGAGGAGCGCCTCCTCGAAATCAACTATCTCAACCTCA
>JBKHAU010000341.1:0-3620 GCA_046542725.1 Opitutales bacterium | reverse complement strand
TAGATCAGCGCGGTGACCGCGGGTTCGCGCCAAGCCAGGATAGAACTAAGGCCGGCATGCGCGTCCGGATAGCGCCCTTCTGAAAGCCGTGTTAGATCGATCCCTTACGTAGGGGATCGACGGATCGAGCGAAATGGCCGATCATGGGCTCATGGAGTTGAGCAGCGCGGCGCCAAACGAACATCCTCCCACGATGCACATCCCGGTGACCTCCTCGAGTATCGCCTCGGTGGGGTATCGGGCGCGCGAACGAGTTCTCGAAGTACGTTTCAAGCGAGGAGCGGTGTACGAGTACCTCGACGTGCCCGAGGACGTTTTCGTGAGCCTGCTGACCGCCGACTCGATGGGACGGTTCTTCAATCAGGCTGTGCGCAGTTGCTTCGAGCATCGACGGCGATGAGTGCAAAAAAGAAGCCGCGCGGCGCCTTGAAGAATCGGCAATCCAAGCCCAGGGCAGCCATCACATCACCACGCGCGAAGATGACGGCAGAACAGACTCGTGAAGCGTTCTTGGCTCAGTACAGCGAGCTCGTTGGCCCGGATGAGATCTTGGAGGCGGGACGCCGTCTCGGCGCGATCCAAAGACAGCGGAAAGTCGACCTGCCGAAGCTCGTCGAGGCGACGGTGATCTCATTGAGCGGGACGCCGGGCGCCCAGACCAGCGCATTCGTGAACTACCTGAGCCTCACCGGCGAACCGCTGGCTCCATCTTCCTTTTATGACCGGTTCACGCCCGAGTTCGCCCAGGTGATGAAGGGGGTCGCCGGTCGAGCGCTCGAGCATGTCCGACAAGCCGACCCGAATGGGAACGCTGGGCGCGACCTCGGAGCGCTTTTGGAGGCATTCAGCGACGTCCGTATCGCGGACTCGACGGTCCTGATGTTGAAGAAGCTTGCGAAGGGCTGGGCACCGTCGACGAGCAAGGTGCGACCCGCGGGCGTAAAGTTCCACGCCGTCGTTTCCCTGAACGACGATCTTCCGATCGCCGACGCCCTGACACCGCAGCGGACTCATGACAACAAGGCGTTTCCAGAAAAGACCATGGAGCCCGGGACGTTGAGCATCTTCGATCTCGGCTACATTGACGTCAAGCGCTTCATTGGTGCGATCGACCGAGGCGCGCACTTCCTGACGCGACTGAAGACCTCGCATAACCCCGAGATCGTCCGCGTCTACATCGGCAAAGGTTCGAAACGCGAAGCCCGAGGCATGCGGCTCGATGATGCCATCGACTCCGGAGTCCTCACCCACGACAGGGGCGTCATCGACGTCGATGTTCGCTTGGTTCACAAGGACAAAGAGGCGATCGCGAGGGTCGTTGCCGTAATGAACACCGATGTCGACGAGTTTCACTGGTACATCACCTCGGTCGACCGAAACCTTCTCGATACCTTCGACATCGCAGAAGCCTACCGCCTTCGTTGGATCATCGAACTCATCTTCAAACAGCTCAAGTCCGGAACCGGCCTTAGTTCTATCCTGGCTTGGCGCGAACCCGCGGTCACCGCGCTGATCTATGGCAAGATCACGGCCCTGTGCCTATCACGCCTCCTCGAGGTATGCGCCAAGTCGCAGGATAACAAGGCCGTGCTCAACCGCCTAGCTATGGTCCTCGTGCTCGGGCGCTCGGCCTCCCTAATGCTGAGCTATGCCCTTCTTCGTGACGGCGTCACGATAGACGAACTTGAGAAGCGGATCCTGCTGATCGCCACAACCGTCGCACGCACGCGCAACCAACGTCGGGAACGCACACGGAGGAAGCGTGAAGCCTCAATCGGGCGGACTTCGGCCTAACCGATCGCGGATGCTCGGCAGAGCTACGAGGGTTGCGGGGCCTTGGCGGCTTCGCTCCGCTGGGCGTGCTCGATTCGGACGGGGGAGGTCACGGCCCACACCTTCGCGTACGACCGTCTGGGTCGGATGCGGGTCCGTCAGCGGGCCGGCGAGCGCGAGGAGCTGGGCTACGATCAATGAGCGCGTCCCGCTTCGCCGCGGGGGCCGCTTGCCTGACGAAGAGGTCAGCCGTAATTCCTTCGAGGTCTTCTTCCCCGGCGCTCAGTGGGTGGGCGACGGCATGCGGGTGCCGGTCATGATCAACGGCAAGCGCTTCGACTTCAATCTGGAGCTCATCGTCGACGCCTACTCCGGTGCCTTCGTGGGCGCGTCTATCCGCGACGAGGAGGACAGTCGGGCGGTCGTCGAGGCTTTCGAAGATGGCGTCGAAACCACTGGTGCAATCCCACTTGCATTACTCCTCGACAATCGCTCGTCGAATCATGCCGAGGAGGTCGACGAGGCTCTCGGCGAGGCGATGCGTATGAGAGGTACGCTCGGTCGCCCGCAGAACAAGGCCCACATCGAAGGCGGGTTCGGCCTATTCTCTCAGCACGCGCCGCCCCTCGACATCGACGCCCACTCTCTGCGGGAGCTCGCCAAAGAGATCCTCCGCCTCCGCGTGCAGACTTTCGCACGCTCGTTGAATCACCGCCCTCGGCGAGATCGCAGCTGGCAGAGCCGCGCCGATATCTATCGTTCCAAGACGCCCGCCGAGGACGAGGTCGCAGCCGCGCGCGCCGCGCTCGAGGAGCAACGGCGAAAGCGAGAGCGCGCCATGGCCAGCGAGCTCCACCGCGCCGACCCCATCACCCTTCGCTTCCTCGACGACACCTTCGTGCGGCTCGGCATCGTGGACCCCGACCATCACGCGCGACGCGCCCTCGCCCGATACGGTCGTGACATCGTCCTCGAGGCGGTGGCCATCTTCGAGGGCAAGGCGAGCGCCGGCACACTTCCCGACCAGGTCGATGCGGCTCGATACATCCTGGGTATTGCCCGGAACATCGACCACGTCCACGAAGCTGACCACATTACGCAGGCCCTCCTGCGCAACCGCGTCGAAGTGGGGGACGCACTCCTCGCAGAGCTTCGGCTCGAGCTCTCGGGACGCCTCACCGATGACCACAGCTCGCCGAAACAGCGTCTCCACGCGCTCCTCGACTGCGCGCTCGGCGCGGAGCGAACCATCGACCAGCTCTTTTGGATCGACGCCACCGGGACCCTGCTGAGCCAACAGCCCACCGAGGACCAAGAACCCCTCTTCCGCCACCTCGCCCGTCGCATCCACACCACCTTCGCCCTCCGACCTCTGGAGCGCGCCACCATCGAACGCCGCCTCGCCCGCATCGTCTGGCCCGTGAATTGACGTCGCCGGACGCCAGCTGAACTTCACCGCCGAGATCGGAAGGCCACCCAGAGCAGCCGAAGGCGGGCCCGCCATTGATGCGGTCCGAGGCGCGCCCCGTGCAGCCGCCAACGAGGCCCTGGGCCACCTGCGTCAGATCGCTGGGTCCCTCAGCTCAGCCGAGAGCCGAGTCCGGACTTTTTTCCTGGTAGGTGGTTGACCACCGCAGCTACCCCCCTCGCTTCGCTCGGGGGGTCTGGATGGGGGGGCGCGACGGCGGCGCCCTCCGACCCCCCTCTCATCGCGACGTGGTTCGAGTGCCGTGAGTACAGCTTCGGAAGGCAAGTCCCTGGGTCGGTCCGGACGCTGCCGGGGTGGCTGGAGAGTTTGCCGCGAGAGCAACTGTGGGCGCCGTTCGAGTCGAAGTTCGGAGTTCACC
>JBKHAU010000340.1:0-2500 GCA_046542725.1 Opitutales bacterium | reverse complement strand
AAAGTCTCCTTGTAAAAGGGGGAGTCGCGGTCGCGTGGGTCTCGTCCGAGGGCGGTGAGGGCGGCCTCGACGATGGGTTCGGAGGCGGTGTCGAGCTCGAGGAGGACGCCACCGAGCTGGCGCGCGAGAGCGCGGGCGTGGGTGCTCTTGCCCGCCGCGGGCGGACCGCAGACCACGTGCAGGGCGTGCTCAGCGCGCATGCGGATCGTCCGGCAGGGTGGCCGCGAGAGTCAGGGCATTCTGGATGCAGTCGCTCAAGCCGGGGCCGCCACGGTAGTTGCCGCGGAAGTGCAGACCCGGGTGCTTGTGCTCCAGCGCGGTCAGGCCATCGACGAAGTCGCCGTGGCCGACATCATACTGGGGAATCGCCTCGGGCCACTGCGTGTGGCGATGAAAGACGGGCTCGCCGCGCACGCCGAGGAGCCGGTGAAGGCCGTCGAGGGATTGCGCGATGGCAGTCTCGGTCGGCCAGGCACCGGCTTCTGGCGCGAGGACGCCGCCGAGGAAAAGCATGAGCGAGACATGGCCCTCCGGGGCGCGGCCCGGGAAGAGCGTCGAGCTGAAGATGGAGCCGAGGAAGGGGAAGCCCTCGGAGCGAGGCACGAGCACGCCGAAGCCGTCGAGTGGATGGGCCACCTGTTCGCGGCGGAAACCGAGGACGAGGGTCGCGACGGGCGGATAGGCGAGGTGCGGCTGGGCAAGGAGCGCAGCGGCGAGCGGAGGGGGAAGCTGCCACTGGTGCCAGGTGGCAGGAGCGGTGGTGAGGACGACGTGGTCAAACTCGCCGGAGCGCTCGCCCACTGGCTGGGTCCAACCGGCGACCCATCGGCCGTTGGCCGCGCGGTGCAGCGAATGGAAGCGGGCCCGCAGGTAGAGGGCGTCGCCCAGTTCGTCGGCAAGTCGCGCGGTGAGCTCGCCGAGCCCCTCGCGAAAGGAGAGGAGCTGGGTCTTGAAGGGGGCCTCGCCGCGCGCTTTGCGCTCCTTTTTCAACTTCAGGGCACCGCGAATGAGCGAGCCCGCCTTGCGCTCGAGGGCCCAGACCTTGGGGAAGGCGTGACGGATGGAGAGCCGTTCCGGATCGCCGGCATAGATCCCGGAGGTCATCGGGCCGATGGCGTATTCGAGGAACTCGGGGCCGAGGCGCCGGGTGACGAAACTCGCGACGGACTCGTCGTCTTTGTCGGTCGGTGGCACCCAGGGCTCGCGCAGCAGACGCAGCTTCGCCGGCCAGCGGAAGAGGGGAGTCGAGACCGCGGCGAGCGGCGAAGCGGGGACCGCGACGGGGCGGCCGTCGCGCACCACAAAGCGTTTTCCGGCCGCTTCGTTGGCTGGGGTGATGCGGTCTTCGAGGCCGACCTCAGCGAGGAAGGCGCGCACCGCGGCCGTTTTCACCTGCATCGAGTTGGGGCCCGCCTCGCAGAGGAAACCGTCGATGCGTTCGGACTGGATGGCCCCCCCGACGCGCTCGTCCGCTTCCAAGACGGTCACTTCGAAACCACGTTTGCGCAGGCCGTAAGCGGTCGTGAGCCCGCTGATGCCGGCGCCGACGAGAAGGACGGTGCTCGCTGCCATGGGAGAGATGTTCCCGCGCGCACCGAACAATGGCAAGTCAGGTGCCGCTGCGAGGAGCGGTCGCCCTCAGCTCACGGCGATCGGTTCGGGCACCTCCGCCCCGGTCTCTTCCATGGCGAAGGGCTGCTTCGTCAGGCAGGCGATGAACTTTTTCATCGCGGGGGTCAGGACCCGGCCCTTGCGGTGGATGATCGCAAGGGGGCGACTGAACTGCGGTCCACTGAAGGGGACCGCGGTGAGCAGACCTTGTTTGATCTCCTGTTTGACCGTGGCCTGAGGCACGATGGCGATCCCCGCATTGATTTCCACCGCCCGTTTGACCGTCTCGATGTTGTCGAACTCCATCACGGGCTCGATCTCGATGCGCGCATCACGGAAGATCTGGTCGGTCGCCTTGCGGGTGGGAATGTCCTGGTCGAAGCCAATGAGCTTCTCTTCCTTGAGGTCCTTCACCTCGACTTGCTCTTTCTGGGCGAGGGGGTGCTCGGGGCTGCAGATGAGGACGAGACGGTCCTCCTCGAAGGGAATGATCTCGAGCTGCCGGACCTTGCTCGGAAAAGCGACGAGCCCGAGATCGACGGCGTTTTGTAGGATGTCCTCGTAGACGAGGTTGGAGCGTCGATACTCCACGCGCACATTGACCGAGGGGTATTCCTTGAGAAACTGCGTGATGTAGGGCGGGAGCTCGTGCAGGCCGATGCTGTAAATCGTCGAAAGGTGAATCGTCCCGCTGATCACCTTGCGCATCTCCTGCAGTTCGCTGATCAGCTTGTCGTAGCGGTGCAGGATGTCCTTCGCACTCTCGTAGAGACGATGGCCTTCGCGTGTGAGGCGAAACTGCTTCTGGCTGCGGTCGACGATGAGCACATTGAAATGACGCTCCATCGAGCGGAGCTGCTGGCTGACTGCCGATTGGGTCACCCCATTC
>JBKHAU010000339.1:0-3630 GCA_046542725.1 Opitutales bacterium | reverse complement strand
GATCGCCCGCGGGCCGGCCGAGACGCTCGATCGCGACGAGAAAAATGTCGGGCGCGGGCTTGCTCGCCGCCACTTCATCGCCGCAGACCGTGACAGAAAAGAAGCGGGCCAGACCCGTCACGGCGAGCTTGTGGTCGGTCACCGCGCGCCGCGTCGAGGTTGCCAGGCCGAGTCGCAGGCCGGCCGCTTTGGCCCAGTGCAAAATGGCCTCGGCCCCGGGCTTGAGGCGAATCGCGCCATCCGCGAGGCGCGCCTGGTAGTTCTCCCGGTAGCGGGCAAAAAACGCCTCTGAGCGCGCCGCATCCCCCAGTGCCTCGGCCGCCAGGCGGTGCGTCTGATGTCCCGCGACGCCCGTGAGCTGATAGACGAACCCCGCCGGATAGCGCGTGCCCGTCTCGGCCTCGGTCGCTGCCCAAACCTCATGCGCGAGCCGCTCGGTGTCGAGGAGCGTGCCGTCCATGTCGAATACGATGCCGCGGATCGCCATGCCGCCCATGGAGGCACGGGCAGCGGGCCCCTGGCAATCGCGCATCCACCCTTGTCGAAGCCGCCCTTCGCCTCATCGTCGAAAGGCATGGCTTCCCTCCAGGATATTGTGAAATTTTGCGACGCGCGCACCCGTCAGGCGGAGATCGCCGACTTTCCCGGCGCCGAAAACGGGCTTCAGGTGGAGAACGATGGGACGGTGCGCAAAGTCGGCGCGGCGGTCGACGCCGGCATCGCGCCCTTTCTGCAGGCGGCCGAGCGCGGGATTGACTTTATCATCGTGCATCACGGGCTCTTCTGGACTCCGCCGGTGCCCATGACCGGGCGCCACTACGCCAAATATCGCGCGGCCTTTGCCGCCAATCTCGCGGTCTACGGGTCCCACCTCCCGCTCGACGCCCATCCCGAGATCGGCAACAACGCGCTCCTTGCCCGCGAGCTCGGCCTCACCGTCTCCGACTGGTTCCTGCCTTATGAAGGCACGCCCATCGCCGCCCTTGCGGAGGGCATCGCGGACCGCGCCGCGCTCCGCGCGCAGCTCGAAGCGACCTTTCCGGCGGGGATCACGGCAATGGAGTTTGGCGACGAGGCTCTCGGTCCGGTCGCAATCCTCACCGGCAGCGGTCGCAGTGCCCTCGCCCACCTCAAGGGCGTCGGCACGCGCACCCTCATCACCGGTGAACTGCGCCAGGAACACTTCAATCTCGCACAGGAAGAGGGCTTCAACCTCTACTGTTGCGGCCACTACGCGACCGAGGTCTTCGGCGTCCAGGCCCTCGCTCGCGAAGTGGCGGAGCAGTTTGGCCTCGAATGGGAGTTTGTTCCCACCGCCTGCCCGCTGTAGAGATTCGCTTCTTCGCCCCCCGACGGTGCGATCGGGACCCACACCAAGCCGCAAGCCACGGCTGCGCTTGGGCGCCCCTCCCCTCACTCACGCCCGTAGACGGAGCGACACTGCTTCAGCGGTGCCAGCGCCACCGCCGACGGCGCACCGCTCCGGCCCCGCTTCAGCTGTGCGGTCAGCGCGGCAAAACAGATCCACGCCGCGGCATTCCGCCCGTCGCGTGCCTTCCGAGCCATGCTGTTACCCCGCGAAAAGGGCGTGCAAAGCGCCGTCCACTCGCCCAGAACCGTTGGCCATGAAGACGATCGGCATTCTCAACGGCCCCAACCTGAACCGTCTCGGCACCCGCGAGCCGGAGGTCTATGGGACCGCTACGCTGGCCGATCTCGAGGCGCTGCTGCACGCCGAAGCGGAGCGCCTCGGGGTCCAGGTGGACTGCTTCCAGAGCAACCATGAAGGCGCGCTGGTCGACCAGCTTCACGCCTGGGCCGATGCCGGCCTGCACGGTGTCGTGCTCAATGCCGCGGCCTACACCCACACCAGCATCGCCCTGCGCGACGCCCTCGCCGCAACCGGTTTGCGGGCGGTGGAAGTGCACCTGAGCCAGGTCTATCGGCGCGAAGAGTTTCGGCAGCGTTCCCTCACCGCTCCTGTCTGCGAGGGCGTCATCGCCGGCCTCGGCTTCGATGGTTACCTTGCCGCCCTGCGCCATCTCGCCCGCTGACCGGGCGCCGGCCCGCCGCCTGATCACCCGCCTCGGGCAAGCACGAGCCAGCCGGCCGCTTGGGCACCGTAGAGGGCGGCGTGAAGGACAAGGCAGGCCGCAAGGGCGGCGGCGAGGGCAGTGCCGACCATGCCCTGCCCGTCGGGGAGGCGCCGCAGTCGCCGGATGCCAAACGGCTGCCACCAGTCGAAGAGACGAAAGAGGCCGAAGCCGAGGAGCAGGGCCGCCCCGCCCCACCAGGTCCCGATGAGCCCCGCGGGAAGGCCGAGAAAGACGAGCGGCTGGGCGACGATTTGATCGAGGATGACCTCATCCGGATCGCGCTTGTGCAGGCGTCGCTCGGCCTCGCCGCACACCACCATCGCGACAAACGCGAGAACGATGCCGAGCAACACCTGACCGGGCAGCGTGAGGGGAAAAAAGAGGACGAGGTAGACGACCAGTCCGACGAGCGCACCGAGCGTGCCCGGAGTCCTTCCCCGGTGGCCGAGGCGACCGGCACAGGCCATGCCCAAGACCCAGGAGTCGGGCAGTGCGCCGAGCACCGTGCGGCCAAAGTCCCCGTTCATCCGGCGGTCGGGGCGGGCGCGAGCACCACCTTCCAGTAGCGATTGATATACGCCGCCCCGGAGACGATCGTAAGGTAGGCCGCAAGGAGGAAGTAGAGCAGCCCGTTGATCCAGACGTAGTCGCTCCAGAGTTGCAGCTCGAGCCCCGTCCAGGCGCTCACATCGAGCGCGAACATCGGTTGGGCAAGCAGCACGCAGATGGCCGTGATCTGCCAGATGGCCTTGCGCTTGCCCGACTTCTCGGCCGCGAGGACGACGCCCTTGCGCGCGGCCACGAGGCGCAGGAGGGTAATCCCGATCTCGCGCACCGCAATGAGCGCGACGAGGACGGTGGCGAGAACGGTGGGCCCCAGCCAGGCCGGCAGGATGACGTCGAAAAAGGGTGGAAACAGCAGGTCGAGAAGGATGACCACGACAAGCGACCCCAGCACCATGATCTTGTCGACGAGCGCGTCCATGATCTTGCCGAAATTCGTCACGAGGCCGTAGCGACGGGCGAGGTAGCCGTCGACGAAGTCCGAGATGGCGCCGTACAGCAGAAGAAAGAAGGTCAGCGTGGCGGCGCCCCTCCAGTCCGCGAAAGCCGTCCAGGCGATGAGCCCGAGGACGACGACACGCGACAAGGTGATGATGTTGGGAAGCTGGCGCACAGGCAGAGGGCTGAGGGGGCGAAGGCAAAATAGCTCTTGCCCGGTACTCAATCCCATTCTCCAATCCCGCCCCCTATGCGGCGCGCGCTTTATCCCGGAACGTTCGACCCGATCACGAACGGACACCTCGATATCCTTCACCGGGCCTGTCAGCTCTTCGATGAGGTGATCGTGGCGGTGGCGGAAAACCGGCGCAAAGCCCCCACCTTTCCCATCGGGGAACGCATCGCGCTCGTGCAGGACAACCTCGGGGAGCTGCCCGCCCGGGTGGTGAGTTTCGAGGGCCTTGTCGTCGACTTTGCCCGCGAACAGGGCGCGATCGCCTGGCCCGACCATGTCGCATGGCTCGACCGCGTT
>JBKHAU010000338.1:0-3644 GCA_046542725.1 Opitutales bacterium | reverse complement strand
CGAGGTGCAGGTCCAGTCACTTCTCCTCACCACCGACCTCGAAAACGAGCCTGACGTTCTCGTCGTGAACGGCGCCTCCGCCGCTCTCGTCTGCTCCGATATCCCGTGGAATGGTCCGATCGCGGCCATCCGTGTCGGCCTCATCGACGAGGAATTCGTCGTCAACCCGACGCATGAGCAGATGTTCGACAGCGAACTCGACCTCATCTACGTCGGCAACGAGAAGGAGATGATGATGATCGAGGGCTCCGCCGAAGAGCTGCCCGACGAGACCTTCATCGAGGCCCTCGAGTTCGCCCAGCAGGCCATCCAGCCCATCATCAAGGCGCAGAAGGAACTGGCCGAGATGTGCCGCAAGGAGAAGAAGACCTTCGAACTCTTCGTCTGCACGCCGGAGAACCTCAAGTTCGTCCGCGACCTTGTCGGCGACAAGCTCTCCGCCGGGATCTTCCAGGACTCCAAGGCCGCCCGCGGCGCCGTCGTCGACGAACTCAAGAAGGTCGCCACCGAGGCGATGAAGGAGCGCGATGGCGACGACTTCGATGCCAACCAGATCATGCTCGCCTTTGAAGTCCTCCAGGAGGAGCTCTACCGCGAGAAGATCCTCGAGGAGAACCGCCGTGTCGACGGCCGCGCCCCAAGCGACCTGCGCGAGATCACCTCGCAGGTCGGTGTCCTTCCCCGCGTGCATGGCTCGGCCCTTTTCCAGCGCGGCGAGACACAGAACATCGCCCTCACCACCCTCGGCGCCAAGGGCGACCTGCAGGAGATGGACGGGCTGACCGGCGGGCCGCGCGAGAAGAGCTTCATTCTCCACTACAACTTCCCCAACTACTCGGTCGGGGAAACGGGCCGCATCATGGGACCAGGACGTCGCGAGATCGGCCACGGCGCCCTCGCCGAGCGCTCCCTCCTGCCCGTCCTCCCGCCGGAGGACGAGTTTCCCTACACCATCCGCGTCGTCTCCGAGATCATGGAGTCCAACGGCTCCACCTCGATGGCCTCCGTTTGCGGCGGCTGTCTCGCGCTGATGGACGCCGGCGTGCCGATCTCGAACCTCGTCGCGGGCATCTCCTGCGGCCTCGTGACGAAGACCGACGAGTCCGGCCAGATCACGAAGCACGTCGTCCTCTCCGACATCATCGGGGCCGAAGACCACTTCGGCGACATGGACTTCAAGATCTGCGGCACGCCCGACGGCATCACCGGCTTCCAGCTCGACCTCAAGATCCAGGGCCTCCCCCACGAGATCGCGGTCGAGGCGATCAAGCGCAACAAGGAGCTGCGTGACATGATTCTCGCGCGCATGAGCGAGACCCTCGCGGGGCCCCGCACCGAACTGAGCACCTACGCTCCACGCATCGAGACCGTGCAGATCGACCCCGACAAGATCGGTGCCCTCATCGGTCCTGGCGGCAAGATGATCCGCAAGATCACCGAGGTCTCCGGCGCGAAGATCGACATCGATGACGACAACTCCGGCAAGGTCCACGTCTACGCCACCTCCGGCGAGTCGATGAAACGCGCCATGGAGGAAATCGCGCAGGTCATCGCGGAGATCGAGGAAGGCCAGATCTACCGCGGCACCGTGCGCGGCATCAAGGAATTCGGGGCCTTCGTCGAGTGCCTCCCGGGCAAGGAAGGCCTCGTGCACATCTCCGAGCTGGCCGACTTCCGCGTCAACCGCACCGAAGACGTCTGCGCGATGGGCGACGACATGTGGGTCAAGTGCGTCGGCATCGAGGGCAACGGCAAGGTCCGCCTCTCCCGCATCGCCGCCCTCAAGGAACTCGAAGGCAAGGAAGACGGCATCTCCGCCAAGGTCGCCGCTGCCAAGGAAAAGGCCGGTGACCGCCCGGAACGTTCAGACCGGGGTGACCGGGGCGACCGCGGCGACCGTCGCGGGGACCGCGGGGACCGCCGGGGCGGCCGCGATCGCGATCGTGGTGGCCGGGGTGATCGCCGCGGGCGCGGTGAACGCAGTGACCGGGGCGAACGTCCTGAACGCAGCGACCGCGAGGAGCGCGGCGAGCGGGGCGAGCGTGCAGAACGCGGCGACCGGAGCGAGCGCAGCGAAAGCGGCGAGCGGACCGAGCGGAGCGAAAGCCGCGACGGCGAAGAGCGTCGCGAGCGCCGGGAACGGAGCGAGGGCGATGAGCGCCCGCGCCGTCGCCGACGTCGTCGCAGCGACGAGGGCGAAGGAGACTCCTCTGGCGAGTCCAAGCGCGGTGACAGCGAGTCTGCTCCCCGCGAGTCGCAGAGCGAGGACTGAGCCCCGTTTTCACCTCGAGTCATCTGTTTTTGCGCCCCCGCCCGGCCCCACGCCGGCGGGGGCTTTTTCGTCTCGCTCGCGCACAACGGGCGTTCCGGCCCCGCCATCGTCTCACCGGCCCGGCCCCGCCTGTCGGCCGAGGCTCCTTCAGCTCATGGCAAAAACGAGACATGGGCGGAGACGACCTTCCACCCAAGCCCGGGAAACTTGCGCCAGAACTGTGTCTGGCGACCGTGACGCGTGCCGTCCGCGATCGCGCGGGTGAACTCGAGGTTGCAGTAGCCAGTGATCGGGTCGAGGAGCACGATCTCGCGTCGCACCACGTCGCGCGCGAGGCCCTTCGACGGACGCTCCTGGCGAAAAGCCCGAATCTGCTCTGCCCCGTAGAGGTTCTCCGTCGCACCGTAGCGCACGGTCTGCGACGAGTCCCAAAAGTGACCGATGAGGGTCTCGACGTCGTTCGTCACGAGGGCGACCTCGTAGGCATCACAGGCGGCGGTGAGTTCGGCAGTCTCGGCAGTGAGGTCGACATCCATGGCAAACGATCCAAAGCAAGCCACGAGCCAGCCACCGCCCACGCTGTGGATCGCCGCGAGGCCGGTTCCCCGCCCATCACCCGAGCACGCCGCGCACGTCGCATGGGACCTTCTATCGGCATTGTCCCAATGTACTGCGACTTCATCGGGCGCGCCGAAGACACCTTCCCGCCTGACGGGTTGGAAACCTACCGGACCGACGGTATCCCTACCCTCTCTGCGATCGACGCCGACCCATGGGCTGCAGCTCGTCGAGTCCTTTGCCTCTCGGGCCAAGGCAGCGCCACATTGTACCACGATCGAGGTCGGAAGCCTTGCCGCCCGTGAGGGCTTGCGGCTCCGAGGGCACCAACGCGCTTCGAAGGCGCCTCGGGTGGCAACTCCGGACAGCCCGCCGCGGTGCTTCCCACCGAGTCCACTCACCCGACGCGGGGAACCGGGCGGGACGGCGGAGGCTACGTCGAAGGGGGAAGATCATCTCATCAGGAGTCCGCCACGCGGGCACAACCCCTGCTCAGCGTATGGCCATGCCCGATGTCTCTCCTGCGCCTCCCAGGCTGGTGGTCGAAAACGCGCTCATTCTCGATGCCGCGACCCCCGCCTTCGTGCCCTATTATGGCCACCTCGTGGTGGATGCAGACGGCCGCATAGCGGCGATCGGACCGGGCGCCGCCCCCGTCAATCCAAGCCCCCGCGAGCATCTCGATGCCGCCGGTCGCATCGTCGCTCCGGGATTCGTCTCGGCTCACAGCCACCTCTTCACGAGTGCGTCGCGTGGCCTCGGGATGGACGAATCGCTCTACGGCTGGATCGTCGCGATGACCCAATACACCGAC
>JBKHAU010000337.1:0-3661 GCA_046542725.1 Opitutales bacterium | reverse complement strand
CTCCGCGTCGGGCCACTCGCGGCCGGCAGGACTGTCCCCGGGGGAGTCCTTCCAGGGCGAGGGACAGGGGTCGAGGGTGAGGTGAAGCCCCTCGCTCGTCGCCCGCAGGCCGAAGGGAAAGGCCTCGGCCACCACCCATTGGCCGTCCTGCACCGGCCGCCAGGTGAAAGTGATGCGCTCGACCTCGTCCTCCATCGGTTTGTGCAGGAGGAGAAACTGCAGCCAGAAGCGGCGCAGGGTGGTGAGGTCGGCCTCGAGTCCGAAGTCCTCGGGCAGATCGGTCGCGCCGGGAAACTCGATCGGGCGGGACCAGAGGCCCTTCCAAAAACCCCGCTCGCCCTCGATGAAATAGCGCAGGCTGAAGACGGAATCCTCCTGGGGCTCGTCGCGTACGAGCTGGGAGAGCCGCTCCACGGTCGCCTGGGTGCGCTGGGTGGTGTCGAGCATCAGGCGGAAGCCCTCTTCCCATTTATGACCCGGGTCGAGCTGGCGGGAATAGAGCTCGAGGAGGGTCTGCAGGCCGGTCATGGCGTTGCGAAAATCGTGCAGGAGGATGCGCGTGATACGGCCGATGCTGCGTTGCCAGGCCTGAAAAGTGACCTGGGCCTCGAGGTCGGCCTGCAGGCTCATGTCGAACCACACGCCGCTGTAGCCGAGGAGGAGGCCGCTGGCGAGGCGGAGGGGCTGGCGCACCTCGAGCAGGTGGTGGGTGGTTCGGCCCTCGGCGTCGACGAGGCGATAGCGCAGGGTGCGGGTGGCCCGGCCCTCGGCGAAGCGCAGAAGCCCGTCGAGGTAGCGGGGGCGGTCCTTGGGATGGATGCGGGCAAAAAACTCTTCGCCGCGGCGGATGCAACGCTCGGCGTCGAGGCCCAGCTCGGGGCCCACCCGCGGATCGATATGCTGGAAGCTCCAGTCCGCCCGCTGGCGGAAGAAATAGCCAGGAAACTGTTCCTCGTAGAAGGCGAGCTTCTCGCGCAGGACCTGATTGGGGTCGAGGCCGGGAATGTTCCTGGGCGAAGGCGGTGGGTCTCCGGAGATATCGCTCATGCAGGCACGCTGGCGGGTTGCGCCAAGAGACGCTGGAGGTAGAGCGGCACCTGAAGCAAGTCCACCATTTTCTCGCAGGCGCCGAGCTTCTCCGCCACCCGCGGCATGCCGTAGACAACGCAAGTCTCTTCACTTTGGCCGAAGGTCCGGGCACCGGCATCGCGCAGTGCCTTCAACCCCTGGCCGCCGTCCGAACCCATTCCGGTGAGCAGCCCTGCGATGGTTTTGCTCGGCTCGAGCTTGAGGGCGGAGCGAAAGAGGATCTCGACCGCCGGCCGCTGATGCCAGACTGGTTCGGCCTGATTGAGGGACACATAGTAGCCGCGGGTGTCGCGGAGCACGACCATGTGGTAGTCCCCGGGGGCGACGAGGACGGTCCCCGGCTCGCAGCGGTCGCCGTGGGTCGCTTCGCGCACGTTGAGCGGGGTGATCTCGTTGAGGTGTTGGGCGAAGGTGCGGGAAAAGACGGGCGGGATGTGCTGCACGATGCACATCGGGGGAAAGTTGGCCGGTAGGTGCGGCATGATCGAGCGGATCGCTTCGGTGCCGCCGGTGGACGCTCCGAGAAGGACGAGCTGCCCGGGACGGGGCGCCGGCCAGGTCGACTGGGCGGTCAGGGCAGGCGCGGTCGAGCCGCCGGAGGCGAGGCGGCGCTGGGCGTTGGTCCGGATCCCGACGCGCCCGAGCGTTTTCACAATCTGGGTGATCTTGGCCTGGAGCTGAAAAAACTGGCGGGAGCCGGACTGCGGCTTGCCGAGGACTTCCATCGCGCCGAGCTCGAGCGCCTTGTAGGCGATCTGCGATCCACTCGTCGAAAGGGTGCTGAAGACCACCACCGGCATGGGCCACTTCTTCATCAGGACGCGGAGGAAGGTGAGCCCATCCATGCGCGGCATCTCGATGTCGAGGGTGAGGACATCGGGCCGGGTTTTGGGAATGAGGTCCTTGGCTTCGTAGGGGTTGGTCGCCTCACCCACGACGACCAGCTCGGGGTCGCTCTCGAGGGTCCGTCGCAGCATCTTGCGCACGAGCGCGCTGTCGTCGCAAATGAGGACCTTGATGGGGGCGGCAGTGCTCATGGCGAACGCGTTCAGGGTTGATACTGGTAGATCGAGGAGCAGCGGGTCTTGAGAGGAAGCGGCAGGCCGGCGAGGCTCTCCGACTGTCCGCTGATGAGATAGCCGCCCGGCCGAAGGTGGCGAAGGGCGAGCTTGAGGACTTCGAGCTGGGTGGGGCGGTCGAAATAGATCATCACGTTGCGCAGGAAGATGGTGTCGAAGGGGGCCTCCCAGGAGTAGTCCTCGGCGAGGTTGAGAACGCCGAAGGTCATGCTCCTGCGCAGGGCGGGGACGAGGCGGCAGTGGCCCTGCCACTCGGCCTTGCCGGCATGGAAGTAGCGACCCGCCCAGCCGGCCGGCAGCTTTTGCAGCGCCGCCTGCTTGAAGATCATGCGGGCGGCCGTCTTCACCGTGCCGGCGGAAATGTCGGTCGAGGCGATTTCCCAACGGTGCGGATCCGCGCCGGCCTCGGCCAGCGTCATGGCGAGGGTGGCGGATTCCTCCCCCGTCGAACAGGCTGCGCTCCAGAAACGCCAGCGGCGGGTCCCGCCCTGCTTTTGCAGCTCGGGCACGATCGTCGCCCGGACGAAGTCGAAGTGCGTATGCTCGCGGTAGAAGAATGTGTGGTGGGTCGAGATGACGTCGATGAGGTGCGGCTTCTCCTCCTCCCCGAGCGGACTGCGCAGGAGTTCGAGGTAGGCCGCCACGTTCGGCAGACTGAGGGCGCGCAGCCGCTTGTTGATACGGGCAGCGGCCAGCTCCTGCTTCTCGCTCCCGAGGTTGATGCGGGTCAGCTCGTAGACCAGGGTGGAAAACTCCCGATACTGCTTCGGGGTGAGGGCGTTCCGGGGAGGAATGGCGGGCGCGTTCGACATGGCTGCGGTGGCCGCGCGCGTTTCCGGGAGGGAGGCGCGCGGCTGAGGAGGGAATATCGGTCCCTCGCCTCCGCGCTTCACCAAAAGGTGCGGTCAAGACCAACGCTCTCTTGCTGAACCGCCCGCGCGAGGACCGCAGAGAAAATTTTTCCGCCTGCCATGGAGATACGATTTGTTCTATAAATTATTTTAATGTAGCAACTTATGAATCATCCTGGATTCTCGGCATCGCCAGTGCTGAGTTGCGCGATCAATGGAAGCGATCTGGGATTCCGCAAACTACAGGGCGACGCGCCAGATGCTCGATGCGTCGATGAAGGCGCATGAGCTCTATGCGGGGAATCTGGCCCATGTGAACACCGCCGGCTACCAGCGCCGGGAGGTAAACCCTGCCTTCTTCGAGGCGGTGCGCGCGCAGCTCGCCTCGGGGAGCCTCGAGGGGGGCGCGATGCCGGCGGCCGAAGCCGTTCTCGACCGCTCCGCCGCGCCCAATTCGCCCTCGGGTAACAGTGTGGCGCTGGCCCGTGAGCTGGGTGCGCTGCAGAGCAACTCCCTCACCTACGACTTCCTCACCCGTTCCGCCCGCGGCCGCTTCGAGCGCCTGCACATGGCCATCACCGGCCGGCCTTAATCCCGTTTCCCTCCTTTCCCATGGACATCCTCGGACACCTTCAGCCCACC